>JAFTTU010000029.1 GCA_017466635.1 Bacteroides sp. | reverse complement strand
GTATGACAGATACTATGGGTCGTATGCACTCAGACGCTCAGTTCGCTGGTTCTTCATCAGTTCCTGCTCACGTAGAAATGATGGGCTTCTTGGGTATCGGTAACAACCCGATGGTAGGTTGTACAGTAGCTTGTGCTGTTGACGTTGCAACTGCTTTGAATAAGTAATTTACTGATTTCAAATAATAAGAACTCCTGTAATCTGAATGGTTGCAGGAGTTTTTTGTTCCAAGGCTAAAATACAAGATTAATATGATAACCCTAACACCTCCCTGCCCTTGTTGTTGCTCGGCCTATATGATGGAGACCGAGACGGGATGGATATGTCCGGTTTGTGGAGCGGTAGTGGATAAGGCTTGAAGCGAACGATAAGAAAATGCAATAAGATATGTATCAAAAATTTATCATTACCCAAGATGGGGTACTCAAGTTCGGGAATGTATATCAGCATAGCGATTTGCTAGATTGGGGTGAGGAATGTCCCTACGGAGGTGGCCTTTGGAAGAGAGACGAAGGACGTAGAGCCATCTTGCTTTATGGGCGTTCGTTTGCTTTCGGTGCGCCCGATTTCAACCATGTGAGAAGAATCGATTGGAGAGGCGTCGGTGGTACTCCCTCCCCGCTCCTCTACGTCCCCCGATGGCCCAATGAAGATAGCCTGATTCCGGTCTTTGCCCACCCGTCTTATTGAACAAAGAGTTGCCCCAAGGACATTCTACCCCGAGGCAGCTCTTTTCTTTTGTCCTCTAACGGGAGGCTATACTCCCATACATGAAGTAACCCCGAAAGTGGTTGCGATGGCGGTCAATACGGTGATGACGATGTTTAGAATTTTTCCCAAAAGATTTTTGTTCATAGTTATGAGTTATAAGTTATGAGTTATGAATTATAAGTTATGAGTTATAAGTTATAAGTTATGAGTGAACCATCCGGATGGCAACTCAGAACTCATAACTCAGAACTCATAACTCTTTACGCTGCTTCTTCTTCATCCTCTCCCGGCTTGCTCAAATCGACGGTGGTTTCACCCTTCTTCTGAGCGCGGAGCATAGCAGCCTGGGCATAGCGTGACGGAACAAGGTTGAATTCCATTCCCTGGAAGATGGTCTTCAAATCGTCACCGGGGACGTACTGGATGGTAACACCGGTGATATTGTCCGCACTGAAATCCTCCGCGGTAATCGCACCCTTGCTATTGATTTGCAAGCGGAACTTGCCGAGTTCTCCAAAGTCCACTTGCTTACCGGCTTTCAATGCGGAGAGCATCGATTCGGTGGTGGCGATGAGGACGGCATACACATCGGCAGAGTGTACGGTGGACTTACTTGCAACTTCTTTCGACAACTCTTTGAGTGACATTTCTCCATTGATTTGTGCTTTCGCATACGCCTTGTGAGGGTCGTTCTTCTCTCTCGGATTAGCGAGCATGGCAATACTGTAATTGAGTGGCATAGGCTTTTTTGATTTATGATGTTTGATGTATGATGTATGATGTTTTTGTGGGTGGTTTCGAAATCACATTGCAAAGATAATACATCCATGATTCGCAATGTCCGTTTTTGTCCGTTTATGTCCGTTTTTGTCCGAATAAAAGTGAAAAAGATTAGTATTCACTTGCTTTTGAAGTCAATAATTCGTATCTTTGTATATCTCGATTATGTAGTACATAATACTTCATCAATCGATGGCCATCGAGACATGAATCGTCCCCTTTCGAGACATCAAACATCATACATCATAAATCACACATCAAAAATGTTTACACCAAGAAGCTACGGCAAGGCGGAACTCGCCCTGCTCTACCAACCATCCAACACGCCCAACAGCGCAGTAAAGACCCTCGTAAGATGGATAAACCGTTGTCCGATGCTAGTCGATGAACTGAAAAGCATGAACTACAATCCCCGTCGGCACACCTTCCTGAAGCCGGAGGTAGAGGCGATTGTCCGGCATTTGGGTACGCCGTGATAAGTTATGAGTTTTGAGTTATGAGTTATAAGTTGCCATCCGGACGGTCACTCATAACTCATAACTTAGAACTCATAACTGCTTAAACATGCCTCTATGACTGCTTAGACACCCTCTCGTAAGCGCTTAGAAAATTTTCGCGATACTCAATCTTGCATTTCTCCGAAAAATATGCTTACTTTGTGGTAGAGAAAATTAACCTTATTTGTCTAACTACAAAAATGAATACAACTTATGGGAGTATTTATTGATCCCTCTACCGATTGGGGATTCAAAAAGATTTTCGGTGATGCGGAATTGTTGATCAGTTTCCTGAATTCGCTATTGGAAGGCGAACATGTGATAACAAGTGTCGAGTACATGAACAATGAGAGGGTGCCCAAACAAAAGGACGAGCGGAAGGTTATATATGACCTGTACTGCGAGACTGACACGGGAGAGCACATCATTGTGGAAATGCAGAAACGGCGGCAGGAACATTTCAAGGACAGAGCCTTGTATTATTCCGCCTGCTCCATTGCCGAGCAGGGAGAACAGGGGAATTGGGACTACAAGCTGACACCCGTCTACGGAGTGTTCTTCCTTGATTTCAGATTGGAGAATGACGTTTCCGATTATTATTGCAAGGACGTGTCGTTGGTGGAGAAGTATTCGGGCAAGGTGTTCAGCGACAAGCTTCGCCACATCTACATTGAGCTCCCCCGTTTCCTGAAATCGGAGTCGGATTGTGAAAGTTTTTTCGAATGTTGGATTTATAACTTGGCAAATATGAAACAGATGAATGAAATGTCTTTCAAGGACCGTGACGCCATCTTCGGTCGTCTGGAATCGCTTGCTTCGCAGGCCAACATGACCAAGGAGGAACGTGCCCAATACCGGCACGAATGGAAAATCTATAACGACTATTTCAATTCGGTGGATACGGCAAAGAAGGAAGGACATGCCGAAGGCTTGAAGGAAGGACTTGAAAAAGGGCGTTCGGAGGAAAAAATCGAAAATGCCAAGAAAATGAAGGATAAAGGATATCCATTGGATGATATTGCCAACATTACCGGCTTGACCATCGAAGAAATAAACAACTTATAACCAAATACATAATGGCTGTGTTCCGTTGAGGAAACACAGCCATTATTGTATAAATAAGCATGGCAGATGGCAGATGGCAGTTTTTTGAAAAGTGAAAAATACCCACTCTATAAAATTAATTATATATATAATATATAATTAAAAATTTTCCCACACCTTTTTATCAAATTCATTTAATTGCCATCTGCCATTACTGCCATCGTAATTGCAAAGTTTATTACCTCAAAAAGACAATAGCTGTTTGATAAATCAAAATATTTTATTTAGCTTTGCAAACAGATAGGGCGAATGGCGTTTTTGCCCAAACACTTATGGATATAAAAGAAAGAAACAGTATGCGTAACTTGCAATTGAAAACCTAGGAAATTTTCAACACAGCAACAAATAATATGGCATAGTGGTTCTTGCGCTATATGCGTGGAGCTGCTCTCTACATTATTTGTTCGGGTTTTCCTAGGACCTTCAATTGCGGTGTGGGAATGGTAGTTCCACGCATCGTATTTTATCATTATTAATACTTACAAAATTATGAAAAAGGAACTAAATGAAAAACTCGTGAATGTGAGTGAGAGTATTGAAACTGTGTTTTTAAAACTGACTTACCTCAACCTCCAATACCATCGGGTAGTGCGCGACCTTGAAACGACAAAGGGGGAATTGACAAGCGCCATCAGAGAGCTGAAAGCTTGCAATGTTATGGTAACGGAATCGGACGAAAATCTGACACAGCCGTTGTTGGATGCAACAATGGTGCTGGATGAAGGAATGAAGATAACCAAACAAGTCCTTGCCCAAATGCGAAGATACGGGAACACCGTCAATATGTTGATGGACGCGAACGATAAGGTAGAAAATTGCCTTGATCAGTTGGATGATTTAACGGCAATGAACAGGCGATAAATCTTTCCCTACATGAAATTCATTTCGTGGAATGTCAATGGAATAAGGGCAGCCTGGAATCACGGGCTGTCCATTCTCTTGGACAATGCCGATGCGGACATTTATGCCTTTCAGGAAACCAAGACGGACGAAAGGTTCTTGCCCGTCGAACTGGAAGGATACCACGCTTATTGGTCGTTCGGAAAGCGGAGCGGCTACTCGGGTACCATGTGCCTTTCCCGTACAGAACCCATGAATGTGACTTATGGCATCGGTGATGATGAATTCGAAACGGAAGGAAGAATCATTACACTGGAATTCGAGGAGTTCTTTTTCGTGAATTGCTATGTGCCACGCTCCGTGGCTTCGGTGAAACGGGCAGACTACCGTAACTCATGGGACTTGCGGTTTATCCAATATCTATACGACTTGCGCTATCGCAAACCCGTCATCGTATGCGGAGACTTCAACGTAACGGCATCCGACAAGGAGGTTTATCCCGGAAACACACAAGTGGAGCGCTCGGATGTGGGATTTCTGTCCAGTGAAAGGGAATACCTCATCGATATCATCGAAAACGGATTTGTGGACACATTCCGTTTCTTGCATCCCGACGAGATAAAGTATACGTTCTGGTCCAACCGCAGGTTCATGCGTAAGAACAACCGGGGATGGCGTTTGGACTACTTTCTTGTGTCCGAAGTACTGAAACACCAGATAGAGACATCCACCATGCTTACCGATGTATATGGCTCTGACCATTGCCCTATCCTTTTGGAAATGGACATGGAATTCAGCGAAAATGCTTGTCGGAAAGATGAACCGAAAGGTTATGAATATACCTATGCCGACTTGAAGAAAATGGGTATGGGAAAAGATGTGCTCCGACGCGTCAAGCGCTCCAACCTCACTTCGTTGTGGGAAAGCATCGATTGGAAAGAGGCCGAAAGAAGCCTTGCCGAGATGCAATGCATTCTTGCCAAATGTGCTTACCGCCGGAATCTGCAAGAAATAGAGACGTGGCAAAAACGTATCGTGATGTCGCTTGATGCCAAGCTTCTAGCCGTTAGGCATACGTGCAACATGGCTGGTTCGGGCGTGGATTGTATCCAATGGAAAACGCCGCACGAAAAGATGTCGGCAGCACTGGCGCTTAGCTCCAAAGGGTATCGGGCTATGCCCTCCCGATTGTTGCTGCTTATATCGAAGAGCGGGAAACAGCGTCGCATACACGTCGAGACTTATTTTGACAGGGCGATGCAATGCCTGTATGCTTATGCCCTCGACCCGATAGCCGAATCGTGGGGCGACCGCGCTTCGTTTGCCTATCGGAAGGGGCGTTCGTTGTTCGATGTGGACGAATACATCAAGAAAGGGTTGTCCGGAAAGAATGCCCCCGTATGGGTGCTCATAGCGGACGTGAAGAAATGCTACGAGACCATCAGCCATGAATGGATTCTCCAGAACATCCCCAGCTCTACCTTCATGATGAAACAGTTCCTTCAGGCGGGCTATGTGTTCGGGGGAGAGCTGTTTCCCATGGATATGGGGATAGGCATCGGTTGTACCTTGTCTCCCATCATTGCCAACATGACCTTGGACGGGCTTCAGGACTATGTATATGCCAAGCTGTACCCCGAAGGGACACCCAAGGACTATGCCAACGGTCGGATGGTGCGCTATGCCGACGACATCATCTTCTTTGCCCGTTCGGAACAGACGGCTCACCGTATCAAGGATATAACGGAAGAATTCCTGGACGAAAGAGGGCTGGTGCTGGCAGAGGACAAAAGCTGGATTCTGAACGTCGAGGAAGAATTTACATTTATGAGCCGTACCTACTACAAACAAGGCGACGAAGTGCGTTCCCGTCCGTCCGAGGCATCCATTGCCCGGTTCATGGACAAGATGAGGGAAACGATAGAGGGCTTCCATGGCTCGCAAAGGGCGCTTATCGAAAAATTGAACCACAAGATAGACGGATGGACAAGTTATCACAAGACGGGCGAAGCCGAAGACGTGTTCCGCAAGATGGATGTATATATCAGCGCTCTGTTATTGAAATTGTGCGAATCGAAGCATCCCAACTGGAGCCGGGAGAAGGTTATCAACATGTATTTCCTTAGAGTAGGAAGCCATCGGTATGTCTATTGCCTGACCAATAAACGGGAGGTTCGCGTGAAATCGCTTGCCGATACGCTCCTGGTGGACTACAATCCCATGAATCCCCATGAAAATCCCTACATCAACTTGGAGTATTTCGAAAAGCGTTCGCATGAAAGGGCGATATACAATGTCACGGGAATATGCCGGTACATTTGGAACAGGCAGGAAGGGAAATGTCATTATTGCGGTGCTAAAATGTCAAAAAAAGATGAAAAGGAATTGATTGTTGCTTTTCCTCGGAAGGAGCGCTATGTAGCCCGTATGGCATACGTTCACAAAAGGTGTATGCAAGGTACGTTCGAAGAAGTGGAGGTAGAGCACTTTCCCGATTCGCAAACCGAATTGTTTATATTGTTGGAAGAGCTAGCAAGAAAGGGAACCTCCCAAGAGCATTTTTATCCGTTAGCAGATTTTTTCCGTACTTGTGACAAGAAATCGGTTACGCTCTCTTTTAGGGAAATAGAAGACATCTTGGGCGAAAAGTTGGGGGAAACCGCTCACACAGAAGGGTTTTGGTATCGGGACAATGGTAATTCCATCTGTAATTGTTGGCTGGATTATGGCTATGGGATAAAGCGCCTGCATCTGGAAGAACGCCCACGGGTCACATTCGGGAAGACTGCCCTGAGCAATCATACAGCCCAAGCTTCCATACCCGAATTCCTTTATGGTCTCATTCCATTGGATGCAAAATATGAGTTGGAGAACTACTATAAATACATCAAACAGAAGTACGGATTATAGCCCACAAAGTTTTCAACAGGGGTGTTGATAACTTTTCCAAAAAAGATGGGTGATTCGTTGTGTATTCTCAATTGCTTTTCTATAACTTTGCAAAAAGTCAACCCTAAATCCAGAACCATGCCATTCACCCCTGAAGAACTATATAAATTTCAGCAGCTCTCGACAGCCGGAAAGGATGCCGAGATTGCCGCATTGCGCATGGAATTGTATAATAAGAACGCGGAAATAGAACGGCTGAAAGCGAAAATCGAGGCTATGGAAGTCATGCAGAAACTGAATGCCGACGAAATGACCAGAAAGGCGGCAAAGATGGAAGGCATGAAAGAATTTCTGGAGAAGATGATAAACTACGCAGAGAACCTTACCGCAGAAGAAAACAATGAAGCCAAGGCGATACGGGAATGCATCAAATCGTGGGTGTTCGACAAGGACATCCCCGTAGGCTTCATGGATGATGAACTGCGCAGAAGAGTGAACAGCCTCGGCAAGAAGGAAAAGGGTATCTCGATGAGTGCCGATTCGTTCATCAGGGTTTCGGGCAATGAAAACGTAAATATAGGAAACTAATATGGAGAACAACAATAAAAAACAAAGTATCAGCATCGTGATGAACGGGATTACCATCAACGGTCCCATGTTCGACATCCACGACAACAAGAATGTATATATCAGCAACAGCAAAATGGAACCGGACACTTCTGAGGAAGAAGAGGAGAATGACAATAAGGAGATTTTGGAGAACTTGATATTCAACTATCAGCGATTCAACAATCAGGACAGATTGCATCAATTGAAAAATCTGATGAATGACAGTTTTTCTATCGATGCCACCGAGTTGTCCCGGAAAGATTGCAAGAAAATCAATCCTCAATTCAAGAACCAATTCTTTTGCCTTTATGCAGCACTTTATTCATTGAAGTTGCTTTCGGATGATAGTGTGAAGAGTTTTGTCCATCAGCTGGCATTATGGTTTCCGCAATGGGTAAATGAGGGAAATGAAGAAAAAGTAGTGAAGGCAATCTATGATGAACAACTGGGATGGAAACAGAACGGTGTGCTGACACCATGCATGGAATGGCAATCAATGATAAGCAGAAGCGAAAGTGTTGATTCAAAAAGGAATCGGTTCAGACGAATCACGCAAGAAATTTATGCGAATATAAACCAATTGGTAAAGACATATAAATAGGATTGGATTCATTATTTGAGTCTTGAATCAGCGGACATATCGAAAGATATGCCCGTTTTTTTTTGTGCTTATCGGAATGATTCATCGGAATCATCGGAATGAAAAATACTACTTCATCGGACTCGTCGGAAACAGGCTCTTCGTTTAGGCGATTATTGAAAAACACCTCAGAAAAACGTCTCATCTTTGCAATGTCGAAATGAAACAACCCCATTCGGCATCGCTCCTTGACATGCTGATACAAACCAAGCCCAAGAAAATTAAAAATTGAAAATTAATAACATCTTAAATATTTATTTATTATGAACGAAATTACAATTTTCCAAAACCAAGAATTCGGTGCCATCCGCACCATGAAGAATGAACAAGGCGAACCGCTTTTCTGTGCGAAGGATGTTTGCGATGCACTGGGGTATAAAAAAGTAAGTAATGCTATCGCTATGCATGTAGAAAAGGGGGATGCCCTAAAACAGGGCACCCCTACCACAAGCGGAGTACAGACCATGCTTTATGTGAACGAATCCGGTCTCTACGCCCTCATCCTCTCATCCAAGCTCGAAGGTGCAAGAAGATTCAAGCATTGGGTCACTTCGGAAGTTCTCCCGAGCATCCGTAAGCAAGGAGGATACATGATAGCCCGTCAAGATGAAAGCGATGAAGTCATCATGGCAAGAGCGCTCCAAATCATGCAAGCCACACTCCAGCGTCGGGATGAACAGATTGCCAAGCTCCAACCGAGAGCCGATTATGCGGACCATGTGTTGGACAGCATTTCTTGTTTCACCGTGACACAAATCGGCAAGGAACTGAACATGACGGGGCATGACTTGAATGTGCTTCTTTGTCAGATGGGCATCCAGTACGTGCAATCGGGGCAGTACCTTCTCTATGCCGACTATGCCCGCCAAGGTCTTGCCAAGAACCGCAACTTCGAGTATCACACACAGGATGGGGAGTTGAGGACTCGTACCTACCTCGTGTGGACAGAGCGCGGACGTGATTTTATCCATCGATTGCTTAATAAAAAGTTGGCGAATTGAGATTAATGGTTTATCCCCCTTGCGAAGGGGGAGGTGTTAAAAATTAAATAATCAAAAATGAAAACAATCTTCAAAGTCCAGGCACAAAGCGAAACATTCTTTGTGTCGTCGCAAAAGGCCGAAGGAGGCCAATTGCCGAAATGTAATATCGTCCTTCAAGAAATTGGAGGCAAGTTTGAAAACAGCTATGTAGCGACCATCCTTGGTGAGCAAGCCAAGATGCGTTTTTCGAAAGACGATTTGGTGGTGGCTGCACTACGCTTCTCTACCCGTGAATACAACGGGCAAGTTTATCAGGATATCGTGGTGAATGAAATCATTAAAGTTATGAGTTCTGAGTTATAAGTTCTGAGTTACCATCCGGACAGCAACTCATAACTCATAACTCATAACTAATTAATCTGAGATGGAAGTGAGGGAATCTCGCGAGATGAAAAGGTGGCCACCTTCCCAAAGCTTTCTCTCACTCTAATACTCAGAATATTATGAACGTAACAATCCAAATTTCAGATGCAGTTTATGCAAAATTATTGAACGGCAATACTTGTGCCAAAGGCAGTATCCGATTGGTAAACCCAACGGAAGGTAGCTTCAACGCTTACGAGCAGAAGAAAGCGGACAAGCACCGAACCTTCATGAAATTGCCTCACGGACGGGTGAGCATGGACGAAAAGAATGTCCGCCTGACACTCCAAATCGAACACGGAGATTATCTCCGTCCGTCCGATGTCATGGAGAACGAGGCGATGCTGGCGTGTGACTATGTAGACATGATGAACGAAACTTTTAATGCATAAACTATGAGCTTCGGAATAGGAAATAATGTAAGAAGCAAGGTTCGGGTGTGTACTCCCGAACTTTTCCACCGGGCGTTGGAATCGCGAGTGGTGGCAGATGTATGTGCGCAAATCAAGGATGCACTGGAGGCGGTTCGTCGGGGTGAAATGTCTCCCGAGGATTTCGAAACCTTGAAGGGCAACTTGAAGAAGGCATTGATTATCTTTACTTTTCACGCCACGTTCAAGGAGGGAAAGCGCAAGAATGATGATGCCATCCCAAGCGGTTTGAGCATCTATGACCTCGACCATATCCCGAACCCTTTGGGCAAGTGGCAAGAAATCGAGCCTCGCAAGGAGGAATTGGGTATCGTGTTGGCACACATCACCCCGAGTTCGGAAGGTTTGCGATTGGTGTTCATCATTCCACAAGGGATGAATTTGGAGCAAGCACAGGCTTGGATGGCTCGTCAGTTGGGCGATGCTCAGTATGATGCTTGTGTGAAGGACTTTGCTAGATGTTCGTTTGCGGTGCCACGGGAGTATGTGCTTTACATGAATGAAGAGAAGTTGTTCTGTAATAGCATCAGTCAAAACCATTTGTCATTCAGAGCGGAGCAAAGCGAAGCGAAGAATCTCGGCAACACAGCGCAGCCCAAAGTGGATGCTACCGAGATTCTTCCTCCCTCCGGTCGTCTGAATGACAAAAGTAATGAAGGGGAAGGTGAAAACAATCATGGAGTCCATGATGCATTTCCCACCACCTTCAAAGGCATCCCTTACGCCACCATCATCGAAGAATGGTTCAAGCAAAATGGAGGGGAACCGGAGATGGGAGAACGCAATTCGAAGCTCCATCGATTGGCATCACACCTCAGATACATCACGGACAATAACGAGGAACACCTTCTCCAAATCCTACCGAACTACGGTTTGAAAGAAGACGAGATGCGGTCGTTGATTCACCACGCTTGTATCGCCAAGTTTTACGGAATGCCAAAGTCGCTCAAGAAGTTGCTAGCCGATGTGGAGAAAGCGAAAGAGGAGGAAGAAGAAAACTCAGAACTCATCACTCAGAACTCAGAACTCTTACCCCCTCCAATGCCCGTGAGACTTCCGCCTCTCATCAAGCTATTGGTGAGCAAAACACCGAAGATTTACCGCCCTGCGGTAGCTCATGCGGTGTTCCCGGCACTAGCGGCTCATTTGTGGAAAACTACGTTCCGATATATTGACAATGTAGAGCATGAAGCCACCCTAATGAACGTGTTGATGGCTGGGACGGGAGCAGGCAAGAATTGTATTTCGGAACCCATCAATCACATCCTAAAAGACATCCGTCAGAGAGACCGTGACAACCTCCAACGAGAGAAGGAATGGAAGAAGGAAATGCAGACGAAAGGTGCGAACAAGGACAAGCGTCAACGACCGGAAGGTCTTGTGATTCAAGAAATTGACCCCGATATGACTAACGCCGCATTCGTTCAACGATTGGCCGATGCCGAGGAAAGATTTCTTTACGCAAGAATGAATGAAATCGACCAATTCGATGCGCTCAAGACCTCTGCTAGAAGTAAGGCTCACTTTCAGATTATGTGTCTTGCTTTCGACCCGGGGAATGTCTATGGTCAGACTCGTGTGGGTACGGGGTCGGTCAGTGAGCGAGTATGTATCCGCTTCAATTGGAATGCAAGCACGACCATCCACAAAGGTCAGTCTTACTTCCGAAGCGTACTCACGGATGGCCCTATCAGCCGTATCAATTTCTGTACCATTCCCGAACAACCCATCGGCTCGGACATGCCGATTTACGGCACTTACGATGCGGAGTTTGACGAAGAATTGAGACCGTACATCGAGCGATTGAACAAGGCTCGTGGCTTGGTAGAATGTAGAGGTGCAAGATTGCTCGCCAAGAAGTTGAAGGAAGAAAATGCCGAGTTCGCAAGACTTTCACAAAGTAGAGTCTACGAGAACCTTTCCTTCCGTGCAAACGTCATCGCATACCTCAAAGCCATGGTCTTATTTGTGGCGCAAGGAGGCGTATGGGACAAGGTAACGGAGGACTTCATCAGATGGTCTCTCCGATACGATATGTGGTGTAAAATGCACTTCTTCGGCGATGAAATCGAAGGTGTGGAGTACTCGTTCTCGTCCCCCAAAAGACGTGGCCCTCAAAACTTGCTCGACTTGCTTCCGGACATTTTCACTCGTGATGAAGCGGGACAGATGCGCCACCGACAGGGCATCGTGAACGGGAGTCTAGGTAATATGTTGGCCACTTGGAAAAAGCGGAAATACATCGAACCATACGGTGAAGAAATGACGCTGGACAAATCAGGACAACAACAATTCATCAAAACCGCCGCTTATCTGAAAGGCCGATAGGCATGACAGATGGCAGATGGCAATTAAAATGAAAGTATGAAAACATCTAGAGGAATCAGAAACAACAATCCGCTCAATATCCGTCGCTCTGCCACCCGTTGGCAGGGCGCACGTGAAGAGCAAAAAGACAAATCATTTGTACAATTTAAAAGCATGGCATACGGCTATCGGGCAGCATGGAAAATCCTTCAAAGCTACTACGAACGCTTCTGCATGGACGGAAAGCCGTTCACGGTAAGAAACATCATCAGCCGATGGGCGCCACCCAATGAAAACGATACGGAAGCATATATCATCAGCGTATTGAAGCTAGCTAGCATCGGAGGTAAAGAAAAACTCCTTCCACCGAGCAATGCTTCGAGCTATGGAAGACTCAGCCGGATGATAGCCGCCATGACCACCATCGAGTGTGGAATACCCTTCGGTCAAGTGGATATGGAAGCAGTACGCCAAGGTTATCTATTGGCCTTTCCGAAGAATAAGGAAAAGTTGGAAGAATGGTTGAATGGAGAGGATGAGTACGCTGACTGGTGAAATCAGTTATGAGTTTTGAGTTATGAGTTATGAGTGAACCATCCGGATGGCAACTCAAAACTCATAACTCAAAACTCATAACTCATCAATGGCTTGCCTCATACAATATCGAAACTAAGTAATCGCACTTGGCCTTGTCGCCTAGAGTCTTGCCCTTGTCGCACGAAAGCTTGACGCATGGATGCCATTCGCGGGACTCGGTGATGCGGCCACGGATGAGTTTCACCACAATGTTCATCGGCTTGCAATCCGTTACATCGCAAGTCAGGAAGGTACCTACACCATAGCTGTCTGTAATTTTTCCTTTACAATAGTTGTGGATTTCCACGGCACGTTCTATGTTCAGACCGTTGCTGAATACGGCTTGCTTGCTCATCGGGTCAATACCCAACTGCTTGTATTTTTCGACAATCAAGTCCACTTGCTCCTCTTCTACCCCACTATCGATGCGCAGACCGCAGAAGGTCATGGCCATGCGCTTGGAAAGATTGTTGAAGAACACCTTGTCGCCAAAGCAATCGTAGAGGAAGATACCTACATTGCCGTCGTACACTTCCGACCACTTGTTCATCACATTATAATTACATTCGAACACACCGCTCACGATTTCTTCGAAACTGATGCACTGATGTGACATGGTACCCAGGCAAGGGATGTCGTATTTCATCGCCAAGTAGACATTCGATGTGCCGGTGAACTTTCCGCACTGACCCTCGGTTTCGCGCTTCACCTCGTCGTAAGACGCTATCAATGCCTGGATGACGCGTTCGTGATGCTCGAACGAGAAACGTCGGCGGGTACCCATATCGCCCAGCGTGAGTCCGCTCTCCCATATCTTTCTGCCCTTCGCCAAGCTCCGTTGGTATTCCTTGTCAGCATCATACTTTTGCGAGTCGCCGTTCAATTGGTGCATCAGCTCGGAGATGATGGAAAGAATCGGCATTTCCCACATGATGGTGGACCACCATTTGCCTTTCACCCGGATGTCGAGATGACCTTCTTCGTCCTGAGTGATGGTGAGCTCCTTCGAGTTGAAACGATAGCCGCGCAAGAAGACATTGATGAACCAATATGGAAGGAAGGGGAACGTGCGGGTCATGAAGGCACGCTCTTCGTCGGTAATGGTCACCTCTTCCAAGTGTTCCAATTGCTCGCGCAAGAGTTGGTCGAAGCCCTTGGGATAGCAAGTGCGGTTTCGGTCGAAGAAACAATATTCCGTTTCGGCACGCGGATACTTCTGCAAGATGTAGTACATGCAGGTAAATGTATATAGGTCGTTATCCGTAAAATGGTTGATGATTGGTTTCATGGTATGTGATAGTATTGATTTTGATGCAAAATTAGAAGTAAAAGTGGATATTACAAATTTATTGACTATATTTGCAAAATTCTAACCAA
Organism: Bacteroides sp.; assembly: GCA_017466635.1. GTDB lineage: Bacteria > Bacteroidota > Bacteroidia > Bacteroidales > Bacteroidaceae > Phocaeicola. The sequence goes on along the minus strand of JAFTTU010000029.1, from coordinate 15,717 downwards.
AATATCTACTATGTATAAAGACAATCAACTATATGTGGCCCATTCTTCAGAGGGTCCTATCCACATCATCGGCAAGATGGCCAACCGCCACGGACTGATAGCCGGAGCTACCGGAACGGGAAAGACCGTGACCCTACAAGTATTGGCCGAGACTTTCTCGCAAGCCGGAGTGCCTTGTTTCATGGCCGACATGAAGGGTGACTTGTCCGGTATCTCCCAAACGGGAGGCCTCAGCAAGTTCATCGAAAAGCGTTGTTCCGAATGGGGCATGGATACCACTACCCTGAAGTTCGAAGGTTGTCCGGTTCGTTTCTACGACGTGTTCGGCGAACAAGGCCACCCCATGCGTACCACCATCGAAAAGATGGGCGCCATGCTATTGGCCCGTCTCATGGACCTGAACGAAACACAGACCGGCATCCTGACACTGACCTTCCGCATCGCCAAGGACGAGAAACTCCCCCTGATAGACATGAAGGACCTCCGCCTGATGCTGGACTATGTGGCAAAGAATGCCAAGCGATACGAAACCACTTACGGCAACATATCGTCGGCCTCGGTAGGTGCCATCCAACGCTCGTTGTTGGCATTGGCCGAACAAGGAGGCGACAAGTTCTTCGGTGAGCCTGCCTTCGACATCTACGACTTGCTTCAGACCGAAGGAGGACGGGGTGTGATGAACATCCTTGCGGCCGACAAGCTGATGCTCCAACCGAAGCTCTACTCCACCTTCCTGATGTGGCTTCTGACCGAAATCTACGACAAGATGCCGGAAATAGGCGACATGGAACTTCCGAAAATGGTGTTCTTCTTCGACGAAGCCCACATGCTGTTCAAGGATACATCGAAGGCACTGACGGACAAAATCGAACAAATCGTCCGCCTCATCCGCTCGAAAGGTATCGGCGTGTATTTCATTTCCCAATCGCCATCGGACTTACCGGAAACCATCTTGGGTCAATGCGGCAACCGTGTGCAACATGCCCTCCGTGCTTTCACCCCGAAAGATCAGGCTGCGGTGAAATCGGCCGCTCAGACCTTCCGCCCGAATCCGGCTTTCGAGACCGAACGCGAGATTCTGGAACTGGGTACCGGCGAAGCGCTCGTTTCCTTCCTCGACGAAAAGGGTGCTCCATCCATCGTGCAGAAAGCGAAGATTCTTTTTCCGTTGAGCCAAATCGGTGCCATCACCGTGGAACAACGGAGTGCCATCAATGGCTCGTCACGCATCAGCGGAAAATATGAGTCGATGATAGACCGTGAATCGGCCTTCGAGCAAATCGTGAAGCAACGCGAACAAGCCGAGAAGGAAGCCGAAGAAGAGGCCGCAGAGAAAGAAGAAGAACGCAAAGAGAAGGAAGCCTCCAAGAAGAGCAAGCGCTCCTCCTCCACCGGAAAGAGCATCTTCACCACCGTCATCGGTACGGCCATCACCTATTTTGCCAAGACCGTTGCCACTCAGTTGGCACGGAACCTGACCAAGAAAAGTAAGAAAAAATAATTATTTATAAACCTTAAAATCTAAAAACAAATGGCGAAGAACCGTTTTAATTCGATTCTAGACACAATTGAAAGAGTGGGTAACAAATTGCCGCATCCAGCCACTCTGTTCATGATGATGGCGGCATTAGTAGCAGTAATCTCAGCCATCGGTGCAGGCCTCGAACTCTCTGCACTGCATCCGGCCACCGGTGAAACCATCGAAGCCCGTAGCCTCCTGAGCGCTGAAGGTATCCGTTGGATATACACCAATGTAGAACACAACTTCGTGAAATTCCCTCCACTCGGCTTGGTACTTGTTATCATGATTGGTATCGGTGTGGCCGAAGGTTCGGGACTTTTCACCGTATTGGTAAAGCAATTGGTACTGGGTGCTCCCAAGAGCTTGGTGACTTATGCCGTTATCGTGGCAGGTATCTTCTCTCACTTGGCATCTGAAGTAGGTTACGTTATCTTGATTCCGTTGGGCGCCATGATTTTCCATGCACTGGGACGTCACCCGATGGCCGGTTTTGCCGCCGCCTTCTGTGGGGTGAGTGCCGGTTTTGGTTCCAACTTCATCATCGGTTCGGTCGACCCTATCCTTGCCGGTCTTTCCACATCAGCCGCACAAATCATTGACCCGAACATGTACATCAATCCGTTGGTGAACTACTTCTTCATGGTGGTATCGGCCATTATGATTACCTTCGTGGGTGGATGGGTAACAGAAAAGGTAGTAGAACCTCGCTTGGGCAAATACAATGGTACCGCCGAAGCCTTGAAGGTAGAAGGTATCTCCGACCTTGAAAAGAAAGGCTTGCGCTATGCAGGCTGGGCTACCCTCGCCTTCTGTGCCTTGATGGCTTGGACCATCATTCCGGAAGACGGTCTTTTCCGCGACCCTGAAACTGGCGGTATCCTCCGTTCACCGTTCTTCTCGGGCATCGTAGTGGGATTGATGCTTTTGTTCTTCGTGCCGGGTTTGGTGTATGGCATCGTGGTAGGTACCATCAAGAACGACAAGGATGTCATCAAGCACATGACTGCTTCCATGAAGGGATTGGCAGGCTATATCGTATTGGTATTCTTTGCGGCTCAGTTCATCTATTGGTTCAACTATAGTAACTTGGGCTTGATTCTCGCCATCAACGGTGCAGAATTCTTGAAGAACATTGGTTTCACCGGTCTTCCATTGATTATCTGCTTCATCATCTTGTCTGCATTCTTGAACTTGTTCATGGGTAGTGCATCGGCCAAGTGGGCGATTTTGGCACCGGTATTCATCCCAATGTTCATGTTGCTCGACTTCCACCCGGGTTTGACACAGGCTTCTTTCCGCGTGGGTGACTCCGTAACCAACGTAATCACTCCGATGATGAGTTACTTCGCCTTGATTGTGACTTACGCCCAACGCTATGACGACAAATATGGTATCGGTACCATCATTTCGTTGATGATTCCTTATACCATCTTCTTCCTCTTGGCATGGATTGTGATTATCACTATCTGGGTATTCGCAGGCTTCCCGTTAGGTTTCGACGGTCCGCTCTACTTGAGCTAAAACACAATAAAAGGAGGAACGATGTTCCTCCTTTTTATTTATCATCTTCATTCCTTTACCACCAAGATGGACATTTCATACAACAAGTATAGTGGTACCGCCACCAACATCATGGAGAACGGGTCGCCCGAAGGAGTAATGACGGCCGAGAGCACCATCAAACCTACCACGGCATAGCTCTTGTATTGGCGCAAGAAGGATTTGGTAATCAATCCCAGGCAAGACAATACCCATGCAAGGAGAGGCATTTCGAAAACAATCCCCATGACCATCACCAACATCACAAAATTACCGATGTACGAAGACAGGTCAATCTGATTCTGGATAGCAGCACTCAACTCGTACTCGGTCAAGAAACGGAAAGTGAACGGGAACACCAACAGATAGGCAATCATGCATCCCAAATAGAACATCACCGTACCGCCCAGGAAAGCAAAACGCACATGCTTCACCTCGTGGTCGAACAAGGCCGGACGGATGAATTTCCAAATCTCATAGATGATGTACGGAACGGTCAACACCAAGGCCAAGGAAAGAGAAGTACTGATGTGGGTAAAGAACTGGGATGCCACATTGATATTGATAATCTGGATAGCGAAATCGTCGGAGAAATTCAAGATACCGCCACTCACTTTTTCCAACCATTGGTAGACAAAGAATTCGCTCGTTGTCGGTGCCAATATATATTGGTCGAAGATATAAGGCATCGCCATGAACGTGAATACCGTAATCACCACCAGTACGATGGCAATGCGTACCAACGCCCATCGAAGCACCTCCAGATGGTCCCAAAAAGTCAATTCTCCCTCATAGTTCTGAGCATCCTGCTCTTTTACACTATTTTCCATATATTTACACAATACAATTCGTCCCCCTTATGAAGGGGGCAGGGGGATGTAACATCCACACAACATTTACATGCTTATGCCACATCCCCCAACCCCCTTTATAAGGGGGATTCTAAAACATTACTTACTATAACTAGCCTTTACAAAATCAGCCTTCAACAGATAGTCGGCACACTTTCCTACACCTTCCATCATGTCAGCACTTTCGTATGCTTCCGCTTCGACGATGATATGTTCTACACCGGCAATTTCAGCATTGCGGAAAATGGCATCGAAACCTACCATACCACTCTGACCGATTTCCTTGTGGTCCTTGATGTGAAGCAACTTGAAGCGTCCCGGATACTTCTTGAAGTATTCCACCGGACTAGCCTTACCCATTACGGTCCAATACACGTCCATTTCGAAGAACACATATTGCGGGTCGGTATTCTGAATCATGTAGTCAATCATCACTTGGTCTTCCACCTTCTGGAATTCGTGGGAGTGGTTGTGATAACCGTACTTCATGCCGGCTTCCGCACACTTCTTGCCGATGGCATTGTGATAAGCACACCAAGTCTGCAAATCCTTGATGGTTTCCGGAACCGGTTGACTTGGAGTTACCACATATTCCATACCTGCAGCCTTGTGAGAGGCGATACATTCATCCCACCAATTCATGGTTTCTTCACTAGGAGCACCCGCCTGAAGCTCTTCCTTCGACAAGCCACGGGTAGTGTGAGTAGAAAGCGCTTTCAGCCCAGCCTTATCCATGCAAGCCTTGAATGCTTCCGGTGTCAAGCCATAGAGCTTACCATCGCCATAATTGGCGGTTTCTACGGCGGTATAACCCATCTTTGCCAAGTCGGCCAAAACCTTTTCTTGATTTTCGGCAAACTTTTCTGCATTGCCTATCAACTGACGGATAGAGTAAAGTTGCAAACCGATGTCTTTCTTCTGCAGTACCATTTCAGTAGCTTGTGGTTGGCTAGTACAAGCAGCTAGCGCCAAAGTGGCGCCAGCTACAATTGTATAGAAAAATTTCTTCATAAGATTATTCCATTACCTTGATACGAACGTTGCGAATCCAAATGTCATCACCATGGTCTTGGAAGCCGATATAACCTTCGCGCTTTTCACCACCGCAATTGTTCAAGAGTTCGTATGCCAAAGGCCACTTAGCCTGGCTGAACTTACTGGCTTGCAACATGTCTGTCCATTGTTGTGTCCACAAGTGGTATTCCACTACGTTTTCACCGTTCTGACCATGAACAACTGTGCCTTTGTAAACCATTACCTTACCTTCGTTCCATTCGCCGTATGGCTTCTGGTTCTGAGGAACGGCCGGAATCATGTCGTACAAAGAAGCCGACTGACGGTTGTTGTCCTTACCCAACTTGGCATCCGGATGGTTGGCATTGTCGAGCAACTGATATTCCGGAGAAGAGATGTAGATAGGTTCGTAGATAGTCTTGCCATCCTTTTCAGTGGTTACTTCCTGTGCCAGATAGAACACACCTGAGTTACCTCCCTTCGATACCTTCCAGTCAAACAAAAGTTCAAAGTTCTTGAACTTATGAGCGAAGATGATATCGCCTCCATCGCCACGCTGTCCTTCGCCTTCACCTGTACCACAGAACTTCAAGCAACCGTCTTCGATGACCCAACGGCCCGGAACATTGTCCTTACCATAACCTCTCCAACCATCGAGAGAAGTACCGTCGAACAATACGATATAACCATCTTTGTCCACCTTGAACTTACTGAGATCTACCTGTGGTTTTTCCACTACGGTATAAGCTGGAGTAGCTGGAGTTTCTTCAGCAGGTTCTGCACTTTGTTTCTTTTGGCCACCGCCACATGCTACCAAGCCCATTGCCAAGGCAAAAGCAGCTACATATGTCATTTTCTTCATTTTCTTATCTTTATTTATAAATTTGTTGTTCTTGTTTTTTGATTAAGGCATTGCAGGGAGTTCCCAACCTTCACGATAGTTGTGCTTAATCAATTCAGCCGCAAACTGACGTGCATTGACCGGGTCTGTATAAGTCTTGTTGAATGTCGGATGACCATCCTTGATGCTGAAACCATCCTTGATGACACTACGGATAGTCGCATCTGCCGGTATGTTGGTGAATTCCATCTTTTCACCATCCCAATGCAATTCCTGGTTCAAGCCTTGCAAGCGAACTGCTACTACACCCATTACAACCATTTCGTTGAAAGGACCAGCTTCCGAGAAGTCTGATGCACTTGGTACGCGCACTTCCGGGTCTTCCTTACAAGCACGTACCCAGTCTTGTTGGTGAGACAAAGTCACCTCACGGCACAAGTTAGGCACTTCCGGCTTACGACCTGAGAGCAAATAAGGTTTCGCACCATAGCAACCGCAAACCAAAATATCCTTGGTTCCGTAGAAGATGACGCCACCACCTTGTACATTCAAGTCAACACCAGCCGGCAAACCTGCAGGACGTTCAGGCTTCAAGCCACCATCATACCAATAAACGTCCACTTCCGGCATAGCCAACTTAGGCATATTGTCGCGAGCCGGGAAAGTAAACTTCACTACCTGGGCGTTCGGACAAGATTCTGACAACAACAAAGTGGAAGAACCTTGAATCTTGGTCGGGTAAGTCAACTTCAAAGCCTTGAATACCGGATGCAAGATGTGGCAAGCCATGTCACCCAATGCACCTGTACCGAAATCCCACCAACCACGGAAGTTCCATGGAGTATAGATTGGGTTATAAGGACGCATCGGAGCCGGGCCGATGAAAGCATCCCAGTTCAATGTAGAAGGTACAGCAGGCTCTTCAGCCGGACGTTCCAAACCTTGCGGCCAAATAGGACGGTCTGTGAATGCTTCTACCTTAGTGATTTCACCGATTTCACCATTCCAAATCCAGTTGCAAGTCTGACGTACACCTTCCGCCGAAGCACCTTGGTTACCCATCTGGGTAGCAACCTTATGCTTAGCGGCCAACTTAGTAAGCAAACGTGATTCATATACAGAGTGAGTCAAAGGCTTTTCACAATAGACATGCTTGCCTGCCGCAATCGCTTCCGCACAAATAATGGCATGAGTATGGTCGGCCGTTGCACAAACCACGGCATCACATTGGTCAAGCAATTCAGCAAACATCACTTTATAGTCATTATACTTCTTGGCATTCGGATAACGTTCGAAGATAGGAGCAGCATACTTCCAGTCCACGTCACACAAACCGATGATGTCTTCTGTTTCCAATCCACGGAGCACAGCTGCACCACGTCCTCCGATACCTACTCCCAATATTTTGAGTTTGCCATCCTTGGCACCTTTTTTCTTCTTCTTAGCATCTACACCAGCAAACATACTGCCCGGAGTCATGGACAAGCCGATAGCAGCCGCCGTACCTGCTTTCAGGAACGATCTTCTAGACATTTCTTTTCCCATTGTATTGACTTTTTATGGTTAATGATTACTTTTCTGTTTTCGGAGTATCATCTATCTTGATGTCCTTTTCAATTTCATTCATACCTTCCTTGAAGCTCTTTACACCTTTGCCCAATCCCTTCATCAATTCAGGAATTTTCTTACCACCCCAAAGCAGCAATACCACAAGGGCAATCAATATAATTTCTCCAGTTCCGATATTTCCTAAAAATAATAATGTTTTCATGTTATTCTCTATCTTTTATGTAATGATTATTCTTAATATACTTTTATCGTACAAAAATACCTATTTTTTCTTAATACCGTATCATTTTTTCAATAAGCATAAATGTTCTTCAACACATATTCATGCTTTACGGCATCACATTGATAGAGAATGAGGTCGTCTTCAGTCCCTCTCCTTCCACGGTAAGAGTGGCCGTACCTGCTTCGCGAGTACTTTGCAACAACACTTGTGCCAAACCATTGAAACTCTTCACTTGATAAGTACGGGCTTCCGAATCCACAGGACGTTCGCTTGCCTGATAAGCCGGGTCACCATTACCTACACCCAAGATACGTACCGGTCCGCTTACGGTCAGTTTCAAGTCATGACAAGCCGTTGGCACAAAGCGTCCCTTCTTGTCCTGCAATTCCACACGGCATACGGCCACATCCCGATTATCGGATGCAATAGCGGTACGGTCAGCAGAAAGAACGATAGCTGATGCATCACCGGTCGTTTCCACTTTCTTGACCAATATCTTCTTGCCATTCTTATAGCCTACCGCCTTGACATGTCCCGGTTGATAGACCACCTTCCATTCCAAGTGTCCGTTCTTCGGCATGGATTGACGGCCCATCTTCTTGCCGTTTACAAAGACTTCTACCTCATCGCAATTACTATATACCCAAAGGTCGATGGTTTCTCCTTCGTGCCCTTGCAGATTCCAATGAGGCAATAGATGCAACACCGGTTCATCGGTCCACCAAGACTTCAGATAGAACGCTTCATCTTTCGGGAAGCCACAATAATCCAACACACCGAACTGGGAATTAGTGGCCGGGAATACCATCGGATTGGACTCACCTCGATAGTCGAAGCCTGTCCAATAGAACAAGCCGCCCAACCAAGGACGCTCATCGTAGAACTTCCATCCTCGTTCAATACAATTGTAGAGACTATCCGGTCCTTGCGGATGACGGTTGATAGCGGTCATATAGCCATTCTTATGGTCATCGAAATAAATGCCACGTGCACCACAACCGGTCGTTTCTTCCGAACCTACCGCCTTGCGTTGTGGATAGTCCTGACGATGCTTGTCTACCGGATTCTGTAAAATATAATTATAACCAGCTACATCAGCCGGAATCAGGATATTCGGACCACTGCTCGATGCGACACACATCTCACGGGTCGGGTCAAATCGATGACAATATTCACGCATGGAAGCCGCAATCCAAGTACCCTGGTCTTTCCATTCAATTCCCCATTCCTCATTACCGGCACTCCAAAGCACCACACTCGGATGATTACGGTCGCGTTCTATCATGCGTTGGAAAAGGCGCATGTGCTCTTCGTTGATACCCGTCAACCGGTTTTCTTCAATAACCAATATACCCAACTCATCGCAAGCATCCAACATCTCGGGAGTCATCGGATTATGGCTGGAACGATAAGCATTGGCACCCAGCTTCTTCAACTCCTTCAAACGGAAATATTGCAAAGCATCAGGAATGCCGGAACCCACACCAGCATGGTCTTGATGCATGTTGAATCCTTTCATCTTTACTGCTTTACCATTCAGCAAGAAGCCCTTGTCTGCATGGAATTCGATGTGACGGATACCGGTACGAGTGGTATAGACATCCACCAACTTATCAGCTTGATAAACCTCAGTCCGAACGGTATATAAATAAGGATTTTCCGTATCCCACAAATGCGGCTTATCCACCATCATTCTTGTCAAGGTCTGTTCCTTGGCTTTCGGCGACAGATGAGTACCAGGAGCCTCACAACGGGCAACCTCCTGCCCTTCCGCATCGAGCAACACATGCTTCACGTGATAGTTGGCCAATTGCAAGCCACTATTCTGTACGGTTGTCTCTACCGTCAGTTCCGCACAATCGAACGGTGCCTTCATCTCGGCATAAACGAATGTTCCGAATGGAGCAACATGTATCGGAGCCACCTTATCCAACCACACATGACGATAGATACCGGCTCCTTCATAGAACCAACCTTCTTCCAAGGTAGCATCGGCCCTAACTGCCACCAAGTTTTCTTCTCCATAATTCAAGTACTCGGAGATATCATAAATCTGAACCGCATAACCACTCGGTTCATGCCCCAAATAGAAACCATTTACCCACACTCGGGCATCACGGAAGATACCATCAAACTGTAGATAGATGTGCTTTCCGAAATCTTCCTTCGGGATATTGAAGAACTTCCGATACCAGCCCACGCTTGTTTCGGGATACTTAAAACCCACTTGCTTATAGCCATGACTATGACTTGCTTCTTTCGCAAACGGAAGATCTACCACCCAATCGTGAGGCAAAGTTACTTTCTTCCACTCCACGCCCCATTTTTTTTCGTCGAACTTGAATGAATAAGGACCTTCGTTGTGAATGGAAGCCGCTTTGGTCAAATAGTTGAAATACTCAGTACCACAACCGAAATCCTTGGCCGGGGAAGAAGCATTACCGAAAGCAAAAAGCCAGTCTTCATCAAAACGGATATGTTCACGTACAGACTGGGCATTCATCATGGGAACAAGTGCCCATAGCATGAGAAGGATAGATACGTATTTTTTCATGTCAACAGATTTTTATGATTGTATGCAAAGTTAATGGATATAGCGGGGAACTCTGACACTATTTTGTCAAATTAAGATACAATCCCATCGGCATGAACTTTTCGGGCAATCGGTTGTTAGAGCAATAACGAATAAAACCAATAAAATGCGTATGAAAGATTTTCTATTCCCTCAGCCAACCGACTCCAAGGGCTTTTCCTTGTTATTGTTGTGTTTTCGTCTGTTCTTTGGACTAATGTTCCTGTTGCACGGACTGGAAAAAGTGTACAACTACACCGAACTCTGTTTTGTATTCCCCGACCCGATGAACATCGGTAGTGAGATTTCCTTATTGTTTGCCATCTTTGCAGAGATGCTTTGCTCCATCGGTTTTATAATCGGTGCACTCTATCGTCTGAGCATGATTCCCATGCTGGCAATCATGCTCGTCGCTTTCTTCCATGTTCATAGTGCAAGCATCATCCAGGGCGAGTTGGCATTCATCTATCTGATGGTATTCATCCTGATGTACATCAGCGGTCCCGGACAATACTCGGTCGATGCAAAAATCTACGAGTATATCCATAGCAAGGACGACGATGAATACGAATACTAGAGTTTCTTCAGTTCCGTATAAAGACGTTGGATGGGCAATCCCATCACATTGAAGTAACTACCGGAGATGCTCTCCACTCCCACAAAACCAATCCATTCCTGAATGCCGTAACTTCCTGCCTTGTCCATAGGACGATAGTGCTCCACATAGTAGTCTATTTCCTCATCGGACAGACGGCAGAAGGTTACGTCCGTCACCGTGGCAAAGGACTTCTGCATACCGACCGACGTAAGGCATACTCCCGTAATGACTTGATGCGTCTGTCCCGACAAAGCGCGGAGCATTCTCCGGGCATCCCCTCCGTCCACCGGTTTGCCCATCACCTCACCGTCCAACCACACAATGGTATCAGCAGTGATTATCAACTCGTCCGGCTGCATCGCTCCCCGGTAGGCATCGGCCTTGGCACGGGCAATGTATGCAGGAATTTCCACTCCGTCCATTCCCTCCGGAAAAGACTCATCGATGTCGGGCAAGGTCTTGACTTCATAAGCAACACCTAGCCCCGACAACAGTTCCTTGCGGCGTGGCGAATTGGAAGCCAGCACCACCTTGTATTTATTCAGATTCTCCAACATATTACCAACCGAAAGCTTTAGCATCCTGCATCCATTTCCCTTGTGCACGGAGCACTTGTTCCACGACATCACGTCCACATCCATAGCCTCCATCACGGTGTGAAATATAAACAGATATTTCCTTAATCTCCGGTGCCGCATCGGCTGGACAACACGGGCATCCGCACAAACGCATCACCTCATAATCAGGAATATCATCGCCCATATAGAGAATTTCCTCATCCTTCAATTCATACTTGGACTTCAGGGCTTCATACTCCTTTATCTTTACAGCTGCTCCCATACAGACATCCTTCAATCCCAAGCCTTCGTAACGCTTACGGATAGCTTCTGTCTTGCCTCCGGTAATGATAGCCACCACCAATCCGCACTTCACGGCAAATTGCAAGGCATAACCATCCTTGATGTTCACGGAACGCATCGGTTCTCCATTGGGATGCAGCGTTATGGTTTCTGCACTCAGCACACCATCCACATCGAAGACGATGGCCTTTATTTTCTTCAAATCGTAATTTATCATTTTTGAGTTATGAGTTTTGAGTTATGATGCTTTTACTAATCATTTCATAAATATTCTTCAACTCCGGTTCATCAGCCAACATATCCAGATGCTTGTTCATCACATTCGCATCTTCCCGAACGGCCGGTCCCGTCTGTGCTTCGACAGGTCGCAATGTATGAACCTTGCGGGCTGTCTCGTCTATCAACGGCAACATGGCATCGAACGGCAAGCCTTGCTTTTCTAGCAGATACGCACTCAAGGCATACATGTGGTTGGCAAAGTTGCAGGCAAAAACCGCCGCCATGTGCAGATAGGTACGTTGGGCCGAAGTTGCCTCATATACCTTTGGGCTCAACGATAAAGCCAATGATTTCAGCATCGACAATTCTTCCGCTCCGCTTGCCTCCACAAAGAAGGACACCGAAGCAAAATCAACTGCCCGTTGCTTGCTGAACGTCTGCATGGGATAGAGTACACCATATCGACGGGCATTATCCTTCCACACATCCATCGGCATGCTACCTGCCGTATGTACGAACAAAGCCTTCTCCCTACTCTTGACCACAGACGGAATCAGTTCTTGCAAAGCCGCATCCTTCACCATGACCAGATAGATGTCAGCATCGGTACATACATCCTTTATCGATGTGACAAAAGGAACCTCCAAACGGGAAGCCAAATCCGAAGCAGAGGCAGAAGTACGGCTATAAACCTGTGCAATCTCCCACCCTGCTTTCTGAAGCCCTATTCCCAAATGAGTAGCCACATTGCCGGCTCCTATCAGTACAACCCGTTTATTGTTCGCCATACTTGTTGATATGTATTTTTTCCCATTGCAAATGCTCTTCATTGAACGGCTTGCGCTCCATGCCCTTATGACCGATAGCCACAATGTTCAATACCTGAAGTTGCAAAGGAATATCGAGAACCTCGTGTACAAACTCACCCGACGGTACTCCCGAAGCGGTAAAGCGTTCGCGAACCTGAATCCAACAGCTACCCAAGCCCATGTCTTCGGCCTGCAATTGAATCATCAACGAAGCAATGGCCGCATCTTCTATCCATACATCGCTTGTCAACGGGTCGGCCATCACGACAATAGCCAAAGCGGCATCTTTCAGGAAAGAAGCTCCCATTTCTTTGCAGAGCGACAACTTCTGCAAGGTTTCCTTATCGTCTACCACGATGAATTGCCACGGATTGCTCCGCTTGGACGAAGGAGACATCAGTGCCGCCTTCAGCAAGGCTACTACCTGGTCCTGCGTCAGTTCTTCATCGGTAAACTTACGCATACTTCGTCTATTCTTTATCAAATCACTGAACTGTTTCATATGGTTTTCTGTTTGATTTCTCCACAAATATACGATTAGAATAGGAATTCCTCAACAAAAAAGCGTATTTTTGCATCAATGAAGCCTATCCAACTGATGACATACCGTCGCGGAAGTACTTTGCCTCCTTTGCCAGGCAACAGTTTGCCCAATTCTTCCGAACTGTTCCATGTATACGAACAGACCACCGGTTATGCCCCTTTGCTCATCGTTGCTTTCATTGACGAAAAACCTGTTGCAAAGTTATTGGCGGTCATCCGGAAGAGTACACGTCTGTTTCCTCCTTCGTTCATCAAGCGGTGCGAATTGTTCGGAACCGGCGAATACTTTGACGACAGTCTACCCAAAGACGAATTGTTCGGAATAATGTTGAACCACCTTACCAATGAAGTACTGGAAAGCTGTTTCCTCATCGAGGTACGAAACCTTCCTTCTTCCCTTTTCGGTTATAAACATTTCCGACGCAACGGATACTTCCCGATGAATTGGTTGCGGGTATACAATTCCTTACATAGTCTCTCGCCGGAAAAAAGACTGGAGCCTTACCGTCGGCGTCAGATAGCCCATGCCTTGAAACAAGGTGTAAGCCTTAAACTTGCCACATCCGAGGCAGAAGCCGAATCTGCTTTACAAATGCTCCGGCGCAACTATTCGTCGAAGCTACGCAAGCACTTCCCCGACCTTCAGTTGTTCCGTCTGCTCTCCCACGAAAAGAGCGGTCTCCAAGCCGCCCGGACATTCTTGGTCCAATACAAGGGAAAAGTCATCGGTACTTCCTTCTGCATGTATTCCGAGGACCATGCCTACTTATGCTTCTCTGCCGGTTTGCGTAAGACCTATGCTTGGCTCCACCCACACGTACTGGCGGTATGGGCCGCCATTACCGATGCCAACGAAAAAGGGTATAAACATTTCGAGTTCGTCGATGCCGGACTACCCTTCCGCAAATTAGGCTATCGACGCTTCATTTTGAGTTTCGGAGGCAAGCAAGTGAGCACGCGCCGTTGGTTCCATTTCCGCTGGTCATGGCTCAACAAGCTGGCATCATGGCTGTATCGATAAATCTTTTTCATTTCCACCTAAAATAAATTGAAGAAATATTTCTTTATTTAGGTGGAAATTCTTTTCTTTGTAGCTTAATAAAAATAATTAATTCATAAAACTCATCAAAAAATTATACAATTATGAAAATCTCACACATCGAACATTTGGGTATCGCTGTGAAGAGCATCGAAGAAGCTCTCCCTTATTATGAAAACGTGTTGGGCCTGAAGTGCTATAACATTGAAACAGTAGAAGACCAGAAGGTAAGAACTGCCTTCTTGAAGGTGGGCGACGTGAAAATCGAACTCCTTGAACCGACTAGCCCGGAAAGTACTATCGCCAAGTTCATCGAAAAGAACAACGGAAACGGTGGTATGCACCACTTGGCTTTCGCAGTAGAAGACGGTGTTGCCAATGCATTGGCCGAAGCAGAAGGTACTGGTATCCGCCTTATCGACAAGGCTCCACGCAAGGGTGCTGAAGGCTTGAACATCGCATTCCTTCACCCGAAGTCAACTCTCGGTGTATTGACTGAACTTTGCGAAAACCCGAATAAATAAATATATGATTTCTGATTTATGATTTCTGATTCGTTGATGTTTACCATTCAGACGACAGAATCATAAGCCAGAAATCTGAGAGAAAAAAATCATAAATCAAAAATCAAAAATTAAAAAATCAGTATGAGCAATCAACTTGAAAAGATAAAAGAGCTTATCGACCGTCGTGCTGCAGCACGTATGGGTGGTGGTGAAAAAGCCATTCAAAAGCAACACGACAAGGGTAAATATACAGCCCGTGAACGTATCGCCATGTTGCTGGACGAAGGTAGCTTCGAAGAAATGGACATGTTCGTGGAACACCGTTGTACCAACTTCGGTATGGAAAAGAAGCATTATGCCGGCGACGGTGTGGTAACCGGTTGCGGTACCATCGACGGACGTTTGGTATACATCTTTGCACAAGACTTTACCGTATCGGCTGGTTCACTTTCTGAAACCATGTCTTTGAAGATTTGTAAGGTAATGGACCAAGCCATGAAGATGGGTGCTCCTTGTATCGGTATCAACGACTCGGGTGGTGCACGTATCCAGGAAGGTATCAACGCTCTTGCAGGTTATTCTGAAATCTTCCAACGCAACATCCTTTCTTCAGGTGTAATTCCACAGATTTCCGGTATCTTCGGTCCTTGCGCCGGTGGTGCTGTTTACTCTCCTGCCCTCACCGACTTTACATTGATGATGGAAGGAACATCTTACATGTTCTTGACAGGTCCGAAGGTAGTAAAGACTGTAACAGGTGAAGATGTAAGCCAGGAAAACTTGGGTGGTGCAAGCGTTCACTCTACCAAGTCAGGTGTAACTCACTTTACTGCTCAGACAGAAGAAGAAGCTCTCGCTCTTATCCGCAAGCTCCTCAGCTATATTCCTCAGAACAATTTGGAAGAAGCTCCATTCGTAGACTGCGTAGACCCAATCGACCGTTTGGAAGACTCTTTGAACGAAATTATCCCTGATAGTCCGAACAAGCCTTACGATATGTACGAAGTAATCG
>JAFTTU010000028.1 GCA_017466635.1 Bacteroides sp. | reverse complement strand
CAAAAGTTTGGTGATTCATTTTTTTTGCTTACCTTTGTACCCGCTTACCAAAAGCAATGCGCGCGTGGCGTAATTGGTAGCCGCGCTAGACTTAGGATCTAGTGCCGTGAGGCGTGGGGGTTCGAGTCCCTTCGCGCGCACCGAAAAAGTGGATGTGTAAAAATACGCATCCACTTCTTTTTTATCTATCAGAAACCTATCGCTTCACGCAATGGGGTAAATGTATACCCTTTCCGTTTCAAGGCCTTAATCATCTTTTCCATATAGCCCTTGTAGAACTTGTCGGTGCGGTCATCGTGAGTACCGAAGTGTATCAACATCAGATGTCCGTTCAAGCCTTCCTTCTTCTCCCAAGCCATGATTCTGTCATAGATTTCCTTACTGCTACGATAGTTCTTCATGTCCGGAGTGGTATAGTCGGCATTGCTGCCTGTACCCGGAGTGAAGTTCACCACCTGGATACCCATGCTCTTTGCCCATGCCGAAATCTCCTTGTTATAATATTCGTAAGGAGGAATGTAAAGCGGAGCATCCTTGTATTCGATGCCTGCCTTGCGCATCAAGTCATAACTCTTCATCATATCGGCTTCGAATTCCTCGCGAGTGATAAGCAAGGAGTCCGGATTTTCCCACGGCATGTAGAGCAAGTGTCCATAGCTATGGCTTCCCACATAGTGACCTTTAGTCTTCAATTCCCGAATGATTTCGGGATAGAGTTCATAGAATTTACCGGTGAAGAAGAAAGCGCCCTGAATACCTTCTTTCTCAAGGGTGCGGATAATGGTTTCAGCCCCATCCGCCTTGTCGTGAGCTGTAAATACCAATGTGATTTGCTTCTTTTCCGGATTGGTGCGTACAATACCGTCGTTCACATAAACATTCTTGTCGGCCTCCAGCTTCGCTTGCTTCATGCCTTCGGCCTGCATGCTCGACAAGTAATAAGTCAAACAAGCCGTACCGTCCATGGTACATTCATTGGTCGAGTAATCGCCGATGGCATCGTGATACACCATGCGTTCCGGTTGAAAACGGGCATAGTCATCACCCGGTTGCCAAGGAAGTCCCTTCAAGCTCACACCTATCAAATTGTTGAAGATATTGCTATAGACCGGACCATCCACGATACCTCCCGTCGTATTGCCCGCACGCAACATTACATACGACGAATGCGACTGAACCGGATAATCCCCATAGAGCGGAAGTTCCACTATCATACTCGTACCCCAAGGATTGCACCCGAAGAGCCAGTCGAGCAATGCGGCTTCCATTTCAGCATAACGTTCATCACCGGTTGTTTCCCGATAGAGACGGCACTGGGTCAACATGGCAGTGGTCAAGTTGTTCGAACACCAGATGTAAGGAATGCCATGCAAGAAAGGACTTTCTACCGCCTTTTCGTAAGTGCGCTGGATACCGCTATGCATATTGCGTGCAAACTCCTTGCTGATGTTCGGATGCTTCACCTTTGCCAAATGATAGTGTCCCATGTTCATGAACGGATACCACTGGTAGTGGCGGGCACTGTCTGCCCCCATCCATGGAGTCACCGGTTCCCGACGGCCATATTCCACCGCCTGGTTCAGATACTTCACATCACCGGTGCTTTGGAACAATTCCATCGCTCCCAGTTCCATATCGTCCACCCAATTGTCTTCCTCATATATATAAGGTGAAACCACCGATGCCGTCTGACAAACACCCGGCTTCTTGACACCTTCCTGATAGGCAGCATCCGCCTTGGAACCAATCAATGCCGCAAACTCCGGATAGAAATCCTTCAGGACACGGGCTCCCAACGCAAAGCAAGAGGCAAACTTACCGGCTGTACTGGCTACCCCCGTGGTCGCATTGATGAACTTCCCCCTCACCTGAGGCTCACCGCTACAGAAATACACGGGACGTCCCTTGCCTTTTCCATAACCATAATCCACCAGACAATCCTTCGGCAGGCGCATGCCTGCATGGTCTCTGTCGTCGGCTATCTGATTGTACAATTCTCCCGGTTCCGGATTCATGCGGTTCAGCCAATCAAGGCCCCACTTGATTTCATCGATAATGTCAGGAATACCGTTCGCCCCCTTGTGACCGGCTGCATCATACGCATCACCGAACGCTTGCGGATTCTGTTGGTAGGCGAAAAGCATCTGATAAATGGCATTGGCCGAAGTGGTGGTATACTGTAGATAATCGGCCGCATCGTGCCATCCACCCCGAACATCCAGCCGTTGTCCACTCTTGGTCGGATGATAAACGATGTAGGCGTCGTGCACATGGCAACTGTCCTTGGTATAAGGATTGTACCCACATCGTTGCTGACGCATGTAGTTCAAGAGAAAATCAGCCGTACCGTTATAGACTTGGGTATTGATGGGGAAACGAGGAGATACCGCCTTTCCTGCTTTCAGGTAATAAACACCCGGAATGGAATAATCGCTGAAATTCAGACGATAGGTACCCTTCATGTTCCCGATACTTCCTGTCTCCTTGAGTTCGTTGAAGGTCTGCACTACCTTACCGGTATAAGCATCCACCAACTGGAATTGGGACAAGGAAGTCCCCTCTTCACTCATAAACACCGCCACCTTGATGGATTGTGGCAAATAGCCCAATTGATTGATTCGAATCCATTCATCGGCATGTACACCCAACTGAACGAGCAACAGTGCCAACAAGAGAAATAGTTTCTTTTTAGTTTTCATGATTCTAAGATTTAACGACTCATCTGAATGATATCAATTAATATAGGTTTGAGACCGCCTACAAAACATTCCACGGCAATCACCATCAAAATCAACCCCATCAATCGCATCATCACATTATTACCTGTTTCTCCAATTATATTCACCAAACGGGTAGACAAACGTAGAACAATGTAAGATATCACATAAACAACCGCAATCATGGTAATCAATGTAACCTTCAATTCAATTGTAGTAGCATCCGACATCAAGATTATCCCATTCGCAATAGCACCAGGTCCACAAAGCATCGGAATAGACAACGGAGTAATCGAAATATCATTTACATACGCTTTGATTTCATCGTCCTTCAATTTGGCATTACTGTACCGTGCCTGCAACATATCATAGCCAATCTTCAGGATAATAAAGCCTGCAGCAATACGGAAGCCATTGGTAGAAATACCAAAAAATTTGAAAAGGAACTGACCACAAAGCGTGAAAGCAATCAAAATCACGAACGAAACGATAGTCGCACGTTTAATGATATGCCTGCGTTCATCATCACTCAAACCATTGGTCATGGTTAGAAACACCGGCATTGTACCCAACGGATTGGTCAAGGTAAAGAAAGAAGTGAAGCACAAGAGTGCATAAGGAATAATTGTGTCCATAGATATCAGATTAAGTTTATACAAAAGTATAAAAAAAGGGTTATAACAAAGGAGAAATATGAAAAAAATCTAATACCTCGAACAAAACTTTTCCTATTGTTGGAATTTTAACTCGATTACTTTACATTTGTTAATATAAACTAGTTGAAAAACATATAACCATGAAAGCAACATATCCTCTATCCCAATCCCAATATGGCATCTACGTGGAATGCATGAATCATTCGGGAGAAATTTGTTATAACATCTGTTTCCATTATCAATTGGACGGCAGTCTGGATGGGCAGATACTTTGCAAGGCCATTGAAACAGCGTTCAAGGCTCATCCTGTTTACTTCACCCGGATTGAACTGAATATAGAGAATGAACCGGTACAATCCATTAACGAACTGGCGAAAGAAGAATGGACTTTGACACTCGAACAGACCACAGATATTGAAAAAGAAAAAGCTACTTTCATCCAGCCTTATAACCTGCACGAAGACCGTTTGTTCCGAATCCGTCTGCTCCAAGATTCATCATACTTCCATATTCTTCTGGACATTCATCACATCATCAGCGATGGAACCAGTTTCCAGTTAATGCTTAACGAAATAGAGCAAGCTTATTACGGAGAGACATTGGCAACCGAGCAAAAAAGCATGGGAGAACATGCAAAGGAAGAAGAAGCTAGACGTCTGACCCCGGAACTTGAAGAAGGGAAACAATGGTATGCGGCCAATTTTGATTGTTCGGAAACATTCACCCAACTGGCTCCCGATCTAGAAGGAAGTGGATACATCGAAGGAAATCTGACTCACACCATGGACATTCCTTTGGAAGAAGTAGATGCATTCTGTAAGAAAGAAGGTGTTTATAAAAGCAATCTCTTCACCATGGCTTATGCTTTCCTTTTGGCTAAATACAACAACGAGCAAGAATCATTCTTTACAACCGCATACAATGGCCGTAACGACAAACGTTTGACCCATACTATCGGTATGTTCGTCAAAACATTGCCTGTCTATACCAAATTCAATGCCGATACTACCGTACTGGAACTCTTGCAGAAAGGTCAGGAACAGATGAGTGGATGCCGTAAGCACGACATCTATTCATTCATGGATTTCATGCATGACATTGCTCCACAATTCAATAGTACCTTCGCATGGCATGGAATGCTCTTCAACAATTACAACGATCAGTTGATGGGAAAACCCATGAAGACTACTTGGCTATTGAATAGTACTCTAGGAGTATCCCTCTATTTGAAAGCCTATATTGAGGAAGGTCATTGTAAGGTTACTGCTGAATACAATGCAAACGAATATTCAGAAACATTGATCAGCAACTTCCTGGAAAGTTACGAAAAGGTAGTCAACGGTTTCCTGACTCAAGAATATCTGCGTGACATTTGCTTGACAAGCGAAAAGCAATTGGAAATCCTGGATTCGTTCAATGAAACCGAACAGGAATATGACGATACACAAACCATCGTTTCTTTGTTCCGGAAACAAGTTCAAGAAACACCGGACAACTTGGCGGTAGTGTACAAAGACAAGCAATACACCTATCGTCAAGTGGATGAAATCAGCGACCGTATAGCTGCCCATATCAATACATCGGGACTGGGAACAGAAGATGTGGTTTCCATCCTTATCCCTCATTGTGAATGGATGGGTATTGCTCCATTAGGGGTACTCAAAGCCGGTTGCGCCTATCAACCGCTCGACCCGACTTATCCCAAAGAACGCCTGAACTTCATGATGAAGGATGCCCAAGTACGGATGTTGATTGTAGAAGAAAGCTTGCGCCCATTGGTAGACGAATATGAAGGAGCCGTATTGTATACAAAGGACTTATTGAACCTTCCAGAAGAAAAAGCTCCGGAAGTACCCATTACCCCATCCAACCTGTTCATCATGCTCTACACCAGTGGTTCAACCGGTGTACCGAAAGGTTGCCAATTGGAGCACAAGAACATCGTGGCTTATTGTCATTGGTATCGAACTTTCAATGAAATGGACAAGGAAAGTAAGGTTTCTGCCTATGCCAGCTTTGGCTTCGATGCTAATATGATGGATACCTACCCTACACTAACCTGTGGTGCCACCCTCCACATCATACCGGAAGAGTTGCGATTGGATTTGATAGCCATGAACGACTATTTGGAAAAGAACGGTATCACCCATTCATTCTTCACCACACAGGTAGGCTATCAATTTGCCACCAATATTGAGAATCACACACTGAAACGCATGTCTACAGGTGGTGAAAAACTAGCATCGCTCACTCCGCCCCAAGGTTTTATCCTAAGCAACCTCTATGGGCCTACCGAAACAACGGTCAACGTAACTGCTTATCAGGTTAAGGAAAAACTGAAGGAAATCCCTATCGGAAAGGCCATAGCCAATACCCATCTTTACATTGTCGATGCCCACGGACACCGATTGCCGGTAGGAGCATCGGGAGAATTGTGGATTTCCGGTCCACAAGTGAGCCGAGGTTATTTGAATCGCCCGGAAAAAACACGGGAAGTATACATCAGCAATCCGTTCACAGACCAACCGAAGTATGCACGGATATATCGTTCGGGAGACATTGTCCGTTATCTGCCTTCAGGCGAAATCCAATTCATCGGACGCCGAGACGGCCAGGTGAAAATCCGTGGTTTCCGCATCGAACTGAAAGAAGTGGAAAGCATTATCCGGGAGTATCCGGGAATCAAGGATGCTACCGTACAAGCCTTCAGCGAAGAAGGAGGCGGAAAGTTCATTGCGGCCTACATTGTGAGCGACGAGCAGATAGACATCAATGCGCTCAATAGCTTCATCATGGAAGAAAAGCCTCCATACATGGTACCTGCCGTTACCATGCAAATAGAAAGAATCCCATTGAACCAGAACCAGAAAGTAAACAAGCGGGCATTGCCGAAGCCGGAAAAGAAGAGCACTCAAATAGAGGAATCGAATGTACCGATGAATATGCTGGAAACGGAACTCCATGAAATGATTGCATCTGTCATCAATCACAAGGAGTTCGGTATTACTACTTTATTGGGTTATGCAGGGCTTACTTCCATCACCGCTATCAAGCTTGCTGTCTTGATCAACAAGCGCTACCATATCGCCATCGATTCCAAGTCATTGGTCAAGAGCGGTACGCTCCAATCCATCGAGAACGAGATTCTACAGAACCTATTATATAAAGCCACTTCCGAAGAAGCCGATTCCCAAGAAACGACTACGAAAGAAAGCGTTACTTCCGCACCTTTGTCATACGCACAGACCGGTGTCTACTTCGATTGCTTGAAGAATCCGCTCTCTACCATCTACAACATTCCGTGCTTGCTTACCTATCCTAAAGGAACCGATGCACACGAGTTGGCCCAAGCAGTAGGTCAGGTCATCAGTTGCCATCCGGAAATGAGTGTATATTTCGAGGCACAAGAAAACGGTATCATCCAATCCATCGCTTCCGGCCTCTCCATAGAAATTCCGGTATGCACGATGAGCGATGACGAGCTTGCTGCTTATAAGAAAGATTTCGTCCGTCCATTCAACTTGCAAAAGGCACCACTCTACCGATTCGAAGTTGTTCAGACCCCTCAAGCTGTCCATTTGTTGATGGACGTACATCACTTGATTTTCGATGGCGGTTCGGTCGATTTGTTTATCCGGCAAATCAGTGACGTATTGGAAGAAAAAGGTGTTGAACAAGAAACCTATACCTTCCTTGATTTTGTCCATGACCAACAGGAAGCCGAAAATACTGAGGTGTTCCAAAAGGCCGAACGCTTCTTTGCAGAAAGACTCCAATCATGCGAAAGTGCTAGCGAAATACCGGCTGAACTTCCCAAGTCCGACCAACAAGGTTGGATTGGCGAGGCATCATGTCCTGTTGACCATGAGAAGGTATCTCAATTCTGCCGTCAACATGAGATTACCCCAGCCCATCTTTTCTATGCGGCTACCGCTTATGTAGTTTCCAGATATACCAATAACCGAGATGTTTATTTATGCACCATCAGCAGCGGACGTAGTAACTTGATAGTTTCGGAAACCATCGGTATGTTTGTCAACACATTGGCTTTGGGAATTTCCATCAATGATGTCAGCGTAGAAGAGTTCCTGCAATCGGCGAGCTATACGTTCACCGAAACACTGAACAACGAAAACTATCCGTTTGCCCGCATCGCCTCGGATTATGGTTTCCAACCATCCATTGCCTATGCCTACCAGGTAGGTGTATTGTCAGAATTCCAACTGAACGGCAAGGAAATACGTCAGGAAGTACTGGAACTGAATGTACCGAAGTTTAAAATCAATATTCAAATCCAATCACAAGGAGTAGTCGTGGAATACGATGATGCCGTCTATACTCATTCGTTGGCCGAAGCTTTGGCAGAAAGTATCGTTACCGTAATCGAACGGATGATGCAACAACCTTCCGGACGTGTTCGCTCGCTCTCCATCATCAGTTCAAGACAAGCGGAAGCTTTGGAACGCATCCAGACCACCGCTACAGGAGAAGCGCCTTTCCGTTATTTCCATGATTGTATTCCACACTTTGCCAACATTCAACCGGAAAAAGTCGCATTGGTAGCTTGTGATGCCACCTATACATACGCTGAAATGGAAGAAACAACCAACCGGATCGCTACTGCTCTCCGCCGTAAGGGAGTGCAACCTCGTGACCGTGTTGCTTTGTTGTTACCTCGTACCAGCCAACTGGTTTTGTCACTGTTCGGTGTGCTGAAAGCCGGTGCCGCCTACATTCCATGCGACCCGGAATATCCTGCCGACCGTGTCAAGTTGATTTTGGAAGACTCGGAAGCCCGATACATCATTACGACCCACCGACATGCGGAAAATCTGCCGGAAGACAAGATTATTTATTGCGATGATTTGATGAATCAGGAAGTAGAAAATTGGGAAACCTCTATCACACCGGATGATTTGGCCTACATCATTTATACCAGTGGTTCCACTGGAAGACCGAAAGGCGTCATGCTTCGTCATGAAGGTATCTGTAATTATCTTTACGGACATCCAGCCAATGTCTTTGCCCATGCCGTTGCTCAAGAAGCCGAACGCATCCTTAGTGTAACCACCATTTCTTTTGATGCAGCCTTACAAGATATCGGTACTTCCTTCTTCAATGGCAAGACATTGATACTGGCTACAGAAGAACAAGCCAATGACCCGATTGAACTCACCAAACTGATAAAGCAATACCAAATCAATATGGTATCGGGTACTCCGTCCCGCTGGCAGACTTGGCTCACCAGCGATGATTTTGCTGCTGCCATCAAGCATATCCGGATAGCCCGTGCCGGTGGTGAAAAATTCTCCAACCAGTTGCTCGACCAACTGAAAGCGGTTACAGAAGCACGAATCTTCAATTGCTATGGTCCCACTGAAATTACGGTTGCTTCCAACAACAAGGAATTGACCAATGCTCAAGTGGTAACAGTAGGTAAGCCACAATTAAATGTCAAGGAATTCATTGTCGATCAAGACGGCAATGAGCTCCCTATCGGTGTCGTGGGTGAATTGTATATAGGTGGCCGAGGAGTGGCTCGTGGCTATAATAACTTGGATGACATGACTCGCGAACGCTTCATCAACTATCAAGGAGAACGTATCTACAAATCGGGCGACTACGCCAAATGGACTCCCGATGGCGATGTCATCATCCTGGGTAGAACCGACAATCAAATCAAACTGAGAGGATTGCGTATCGAACTGAGTGAAATAGAAAACGTCATGCTGAAAGTGGATGGTATTGAAAAGGTAGTCATACTTATCCGAAAGCTCAATGATAAGGAACACCTATGTGCCTACTATACAGCAACTCATGAAATTGCACCGGATGCACTCAAGGCAGAAATATCCAAGCATTTAACCCAATACATGATTCCGACTGCTTATCTGCAATTGGACAAGATGCCAATGACCCCGAATGGGAAAACCGATGTCAAGGCATTACCGGAACCGATATTGGCCATTAGTTCTGCGTATGAAGCACCAACCAATGCCATTGAAAAGACATTCTGCGAAATCTTTGCCGGTATTCTCCAATTGGATAAGGTGGGAGCAACCGACAACTTCTTTGAATTGGGTGGTACTTCTTTGGTAGTAACCAGGGTTATCATTGAAGCAGACAAGGCAGGATATCGAATTACATACGGCGATGTTTTCAATCATCCGACTCCACGCCAATTGACCTATCTAGTCAATGGTAATAATGCAAACGATGAAGACAGTCAACTGACCGATTACGATTATACCGCTATCAACCATCTGTTAAAGAACAATACATTAGAGGCATTCCGTCAAGGAGAACACCAAGCATTGGGTAACATTCTCCTGACAGGAGCAACAGGTTATCTAGGTATCCACATCCTGAAAGAGTTGATAGACTTGAATGAACATCAAATCTATTGTTTGGTTCGTGACAAGAATATGGAATCGGCCCAACAACGAATGAAGACATTGCTGTTCTATTATTTCAGCGATGATTTTTCTCATTTATTTGGCAATCGTCTGCATATTGTATTGGGTGATGTAACCCAAGATTTGGACGAGAATCTACCAATCGATACCATTTTCAATTGTGCAGCAGTAGTGAAGCATTTCTCAGAAGGCACACTTATCGAAGACGTCAATATCGGAGGTGCCCAAAGATGTGTTGACTTCTGTTTGAAGAAAAATGCCCAATTGATTCATATCTCAACAGCCAGTACCCGAGGACTCAGTGTAAATGGTATTCCAAGTAACCAAGAAGTGTTTACCGAGCAACAGCTTTACATGGGACAGTTCTTAGGCAATAAATACATTTACTCCAAGTTCATGGCAGAAAGATTGATTTTGGAAGCTATCGCCTCTCAAGGACTTCGTGCCAAGATTATGCGTGTAGGTAACTTGGCAGCCCGTTCTACAGACGGTGAGTTCCAAATCAACTTCTCGACCAACTCGTTCATGGGACGTATCAAGGTATATAACATGTTGGGATGCTGTTCGCACGAAATGCGAATGTCACAAGTGGAATTCTCGCCGATCAATGAAGTGGCCCAAGCCATCATCAAGCTTGCTTCTACACCGAAAGAATGTAATGTATTCCATCCTTATAATATACATACCCAATTCTTAGGTGACATATTGAGCGGATTGGAAAAGGTGACTCAAGGAATCCAGTTTGTAGAAATGGAACAATTCAATGAAGCCATGGAACAAGCCAAGAACCACCCAACCAAAGCCAAACTTCTGTCCAGCCTACTTGCCTACCAAAACATGGCACATGGCCAGCAAACAGGCGATGTAAAGCGAAACAACGATTATACGACCCAAGTACTCTATCGATTGGGATTCAACTGGTCTCCAACTACATGGGACTATACGGAACGTATGTTGAAGGCAATAGGTGGATTGGGATTCTTTGATATTTATTAATCATTAGCAGACAACCATGAAAACAATAGAATTGAACAAAGCCCAACAGCTCGTGGCAGAAGGGATACTTCTTTCTGATGCAGATAGACAAAAGCTCCAACAAGAACGTTTACACGAACTGGTGGATTATGTACGTCAACATTCACCCTATTTGGCCAAGCTATATGCCCATTTACCCGAAACATATAGTCTGACAGACCTTCCTATTACTAAAAAAGCAGAATTACTGGAGAATTACAATGATTGGGTAACCGATCGGGAACTGAATCTGGAAAAAGTTCTCTCCTATGTCGGTCGGGAAGCATCTAAAGCCAATGAATTGCTGCTTGGGAAATATAGCGCATTAAAAACATCCGGTTCATCTGGAAATCCCTTGCCCATGGTAAGGGATGACCATCGGAACAAGATTCATGGACAACTGATCGGCCAACGTTTATGTGGTCGCATGGATCCTGATTTCCTTAACATCCGCAAGAATAGAGTAGCCACCGTCATACATACTTCCAATGGAGCCTCCAGTTACGAAGCGGCCAAAAGAATACTAGTGGCCAACCCCGGATATGAGGATAATTTTCTATGCCTATCCGTTTTAGATAACATCAACCACATCGTCGAAAAACTGAACCGTTTCCAACCTGATAGCATGACCGGCTATCCTTCCGTTTTGGTACAACTTGCATTGGAACAACAGAAAGGCAACCTAAAACTAAATTTGAAGGCATTGGCAAGTTCTGCCGAAATGTTGACTGAAGAGAATTTCTATTTACTTCAGAATGCATTCAATTGTCCGATTGCCAACAATTATTGCATGACAGAAGGAGGCGAAATTGCCATGACTCACAATTGTCCGCACCTTCATCTCAATGAAGACTGGATTATTGTAGAGCCCGTAGATAAAGACATGAACCCGATAGGAGAAACCGACGAATGGTCGGAAGGCATCTTGGTTACCGACCTATCCAACTATGTACAACCGATTATCCGCTACTATGTCAACGATGTAGTCCGAATCAAGCGTACACCTATGGCATGCTGTCCACTACCACAGCTTGAGATTCGTGGACGGGTGTTCCCCACTTATACAATAGCGGGAAATACTTTCACTGCAGCAGCTTTGGTTACCAAATCCGAAGTCTAGCCAGGTCTTTGCAGATACCAGTTTGTACAAACCGATGCAAACACGTTGGAACTTCGAGGAACCTGTCATGCTGGATATAACCTTACCGAAGTATTGGAAGGACTATCTCAACACATCCAATCCTTCTTTATCGAAAACCAGACTCCCGAAGCTCAAGTAACGTGGTCGAATGAGCCACTGATACCTAACAAACAAGGAGGAAAGATACCGGTTTACATAAAAATTGAATAGCCCATGAATCAGAAAGAATCTCAAGAACTCACAAAGATTTTCTGGCGTTACTTGTGGTCGTCTATCCTCATCTCGCTGTCAGCCAGTATAGGAACCATTGTGAATGGCATTATTGTGGGAAATCTGATTGGCGAGAGCGGTGTTAGTGCCATCAACCTAACCACTCCATTGCTGCAGTTTATGTTTACCATCAGTCTCATTGTGGCTTCAGGTGCCGGTATACTTATCGGTTTTGCATTGGGAACAGAAGACATGAAACGCGTACGGAACATCTACACTCTTTCCATGGGAGGAAGTCTGGTTATCGGCTTACTGTTTACCCTAGCCGGTATCTTTTATACCGACACGGTAACAGGGGCACTATGCCAGAATGAGGAACTATTTGTCTATACGAAAGACTATCTTCGGAATATGCTGTTGGGTGCCCCGGCATTCATGATGATATGGGCCGTTTCTACCCTCATTGGTGTCGATGGTAGTCCGCGTCTGGCTTCATTGGCGCTAGTCATAGACACGCTTGTCAATCTATGCCTGGGCTTTGTCTTCATGCATACATTCCATTGGGGAATTGCAGGTTCTTCTGCAGCTACAGTTACAGGACATATCGTGGGAATCCTCATCATGTGTTATCATTTCTACGGAAAGAACAACCATCTGCATTTCACATGGAAACCCCAAGCCTACGAATGGAAAAACATTATTTCCCAAGGTGCCCCATTGGCCATAGCATCCATCTGCTTGACTCTGTTATTGTTATCAGCCAATCACATCTTCCTCAACACTCAGGGAGAAAACGGATTATTCATCTTTGCCATCTGCATGAACCTGTTGCAGATATACAATCTGTTCCTAGCCGGTACTTGCCGAACTCTCCAATCATTGGGAGCCATTCAGATAGGCAAGAAAGATAAGGAAGCATTCCGTTTGGTCCTGAACAAATCCTTTATGTTCATTACCATTTCCATGCTCTCCACCTGTTTACTCATCAGCTTGTTCCCAGGAATCATCACGCGTGTATTCGGAAGCAGCGAGCCATCCATCCTGGCAGAGAGTAACCACGTGTTACGCATTTTTGCAGTCAGCTTCATCCCTTTCTGTTATATCTATTTTATCATGATTGTGTACAAATTGTACCAACAGGACCAGATGGCTTTATTCATTTCATTTGCATTGTCATTGACCGTCATTCCTGTCTTATGGGTAATCTCCCATTTCGCTCCGGGATTAACTTGGTACAGTTATTTGATTGCCTACCTATTGGAAATCATAATGATTGCATCACTACATAAAATGACTCGATCCAAATTCCAATTAGCAGATTGATGATTCTTTTGAGCGAACATATCTATGATTTTAATCTCGACGCTGCCCTGCAAATAATACCTGAGCAGCGTCGGGATTATGCACTCAAATATCAGCGCGAAATTGACAGAAGACTATCCGTCAAAGCCTATCTACTACTTTGTGAAGGATTGAGAAAGCTATATGGTATTCAAGAAATGCCACAATTCAGTTATACTACATCTGGGAAACCAATGCTTACCCATTACCCAGAGATTCATTTCAATCTGAGCCACTGCGATGAAGCCATTTTATGTGCCATAGATACACACCCCATAGGTGTGGATATTGAAAGTATCAAAGCATACGACAAAGAGTTGGCACAATATACCATGAATCCCAACGAACTGGCCATCATCGAACGTTCGGCTCGTCCGGACATTGAGTTTACTCGCTTTTGGACCATGAAAGAAGCCGTTTTAAAACTATCTGGAGAAGGGATATCAAACAATATCAAGGAAATCTTGACTGGATGTACTGGAGACATCACCACAACCGTTAGTCCTAATCAGAAGTATGTTTATAGCATCTGCAAATAAAAAAAAGCCTCCGACACATTGCTGTATCGAAGGCTTCACTTAAAAACGGCGGCTACCTACTCTCCCACAAACGCAGTACCATCGGCGTGACAAGGCTTAACTTCTCTGTTCGGAATGGGAAGAGGTGGAACCCTTGTGCT
>JAFTTU010000027.1 GCA_017466635.1 Bacteroides sp. | reverse complement strand
CTATACCGGTGCCATCTTCGAAGTGAAGGCACTCGATGTACAGATTGGTAGCATCAGTGGCGGTGGACGCTATGACAACTTGACAGGTGTGTTTGGCATGAGCGGTATGAGCGGTGTGGGTATCTCGTTCGGTGCCGACCGCATCTATGACGTACTCAACCAACTCGACCTCTATCCGAAGGAAGCCGTAAACGCTACCCAACTCTTGTTCGTGAATTTTGGCGAAAAGGAAGCGGCTTATTGCTTGCCGGTATTGTCGGCCGCTCGTGATGCCGGTATCCGTGCCGAAATCTATCCGGATAGCGCTAAGATGAAGAAGCAAATGAGCTATGCCAACGACAAGAACATCCCATTCGTGGCTATCGTAGGCGAAAACGAAATGAACGAAGGCAAACTCACCTTGAAGAACATGACCACCGGCGAACAATCTTTGGTTACTCCAGAAGAATTGTTGGTGGCTATTAAGGGATAAAAAAATACTTTCGGCATTTCAACTGATTGTCGGTTAGTTGAAATGTCGAAAGTGCCACAAAATATCATTGGAATCTTATTTCTTTGTTATTACTTCAATGACAGAATTGCCTTCTTCTTTATTGATGCTAATGGTTGCAATCTTATTAGGTGAGAGCTTGTCTACTTCATCTTTTCTCACTCTCCGGCCATCAATGAAATAGATGGTTTCAGAAGTCTTGTTGTTTTTGGTGGTTATCCACAATACCCCTTTTTTAGCTTTATCACCATACGACTCTGCCACTTTGGAACCGGCTTTGTAATTCTCCATCTTGGCTATTTCGTCAGCCTTCAAATGACTGAGTTCATTGTTTGTTGCCTCTTTCCCATCAATGATAATCAGACCTTCATATTTCATTTGGTTGACCGTCTTTCCGTTTAAAGAGAAGTCTTTGTTTGTGGTAATAATGATGTGATTCTTTTCGACTACATTTCCTGCATTCTTGTATGCAATGATGTATTTGGAAATGGTTTTTCCTTCTAGTTGTCTCCCGTTAAACCGTTCGATGACTTGTTTGTCTATCACATATTTGTCTATTGTATCTTTCTTGATTTCCATGGATTGAACGTTCAATGCCAAGGTACAAAGTAATGATAATAAGATTGCTTTCATAATATTTATGTTTTAATTGATTGCTAATAATGTAGTTGTTTCCTTTTCTTTATCCATGATGAATGTTTGGACAGAGCCATCCTTGAGTGTTGCCTTTATCCAAACGTACTCATCTATAGGAGTAGCGGTAACGGATATTATGTCGTCCAAAGGCAAGTTTATTACTTGCTGGATGCTTTGAGCGATTTCAAGTGTATCCGTTTTTGGGGATGAAGGAATCATCATGAACATCAAGGCTAATGTTGCCGCGATGCCGCTCATCCAAGCCATCCATTGCAAAGGAAGCCGTTTGGTCTCTTGTTTTGTATCGCCTGCAATTCTATCAAATTCTTCTACCCCTTCGTCCGACAATAGAGAGGCATTGAGATTCTCCATCCGTATCATTTGTGCAAAGGCTTGCTCGTCATCATCTATCTGATGGCTTCTCCCATAATAATCCAACAACATCTTTTCTTCAGCCGGAGAAGTTTCTGCATCCAGATATCGGATGATAAGTTGTTGACGTATTTCTTTATTCCTTATATCCATCATAATTGTTTGTTTATCAAGTTCAACATTTGTTTTCTAGCCGCTGAAAGGGTTGACTTTATACTTGTCTTTGGCCTTCCTTTCATTTCAGCAATCTCATCCAGAGTCATTCCTTCGTCATTCCTCAGATGAAGATATTCTCTTTGAGTCTTGGTCAATGATGCATAAATGGATTTCCTTATCGCCCTCAAATCATCCCTGTCGGTCAGAACCGTGGCTTCCGTGCCTCCCACATAATTGTCATGTATCAAAGATTGGGTGTCCAAGTGAACTTTCCGATAATGTGATACGCAAATGTTCTTGGTTATCTTTATGGCAAGTGCTTCTGCATCTCTCATTGGATAATTTTGCTCGACAAGTTCCCATAAAGCAATCAAGACTTCTTGAACCATATCATCGGCTTCTATCTCCGATGAAAGAGCAAAGTTTCGTGCCAGTGAAAGTAGCTTTGGTCTTAGTCTTATTGATAGTATTTCAAAATCTTCTTTTCTCATATTTTTATTGCTTCTACATATATGTCGCAGAACGTTGTCAAAAGTAAAAATAAAAAAGCAAGATTTCTCGATAAAACCAGAAATATGTTGCTTAAAAGGTAAATGATACATTGACCAACACTTCACGAGGTCGAAGAGTATAGCGATAATAATTTCTTTCAATAGAAGATACGGATTCCCGTTCGTATGTGGATTTGCCCAAGATATTGTTTATAGCTAAGCGGAATTCCATTTTCTTGTGACTATAACTGGCAGAAAAGTCCGCAAACCAAGAATTTTCATTCACATCCAACAACTGGCATACGGTATTTTTCATACTTAGCATAAAGCGGTTGGTAATAGGGAAGTTGATATCCAACCGATGTTTCAACTGGTCAACTTTGGAGTCAGCAAAAGCAGACTTCATTCTATTTTCTTGCCATGCAGATTCCCATTCGAATGAGAGAAAGGACAACGGACGGGCAGAAAGAGAAATGCTTGCCATATAGTTGTCCATACAGAATTCTTGAAGTGTCTCGTCGCTAAACTGGGCATCTTCCGATTTAATGTAGCTGGCTTCCAGTGTCAACAAGCTTTTCCACCAGTTGAATGAATGGCTAAACCTAGTATTGAACAAGTACATCTTAGCATCATAATCCGCTTTTTTCTTGCTTCGGAGCAGGACGTTTCCTTTCTTTAACGAAGTGACATAAGCTGAATGCTTGTCGGTATGGCTCCCAGATACAGAAAGCGAAAAGAACATTCCTTTGATGGGTTGGTTATAGTTGTAACGTAAAGAAAGGCGATGTACATCATCTGCTTCCGGCATCGATGCATTGTTTACGATTGTTCGGTAAGAAGTGAATAAGTTACCGTCATATACATGGCGTAAATCTTGTAAATTCTTTACATACTGATAATTCATGCTTACCGATGAAGTTCCCGTCAGAGTGTATGCAAATAAGAGTTTTGTTTCGGGATAAAACAAAAAATCCTTTTCTGGTTCTGTTGCCTTGTCCAATTGCCAATTGAGCCAGTTCAACTTTACATTGGCAGACAGGTTTATACTATTATTCTGATAGTTTAATTCCATGCCTACATAGGGTGTCCATCTGTTAAAACGTTGCTTATCAATGGTTGTCCGTTGACCAATGGCCGTTTGTAAGGATTGGTCCATTCCGTGAAGCCCGGCTTGGTAAGTGGTATACATCCGAAAGAAACGGTGTCTGAAAGAAGCGGAAGTATGAGTGTGAAATGAAGAATAGGCCAATCGTTGCCAATCTCCTGAATACAATGTCAATCCTTGTGGATGCTCATTATATGCATTGGTGGAAGAAATGGAAATGTAACGGTCACCTGACATTGGTAATTTAATGTTTAAGACATTGGTCATGAATTTACGGTCTGGAGTAGAAGACAATTGCCGTAAGTTTTCGTTCCACTCTGTCAACCCTTGTGCAGACGCCCAATCGAATGTCCCCTTTAGTTCGTTCTTTACATATAAGTTGGGGCGGTTCACTTCAAAGTTTACATTGGCATCCAAACGGTTTCTTTCCTCACGCAAGGCGTTGTTTTCCTTCATCATCTGCTCAAGTGTGTCAGTAAACAGATATTCAGTTTCTATACTATTGCTTCGTTTTGATTCATCATTGAAGTAACTGATTTGTGTCCGAAGATTACTTTTCTCACCCAAACGGAACAAATGGTTAGTAGCCACTAAATGTGAACGATTGAAGGTATATCGAGAACGGTCTACATCCGGGACATGGGTAGTAACCATTGATACCAAACTTTCTTCCATGCGGTCTTCACGGTTTAAGTCTGCCAATGTCATCGGATTGATTTCACTGAACAAGTCATATCCGGTATTGTCGTTTTTATATATGGATAGTGTTTGATAATTCTTCTTGAAGAGCATGGCCAATAAACGATTGTTGTAAAGCAGTTTATCCCTGTTTGTTCCTAACCCTAAATCAGCAGAGCCTACCAAATTCATTTTGCTATTGTCTTCCAATACCAAGTTAATGGCAGCTTGTTCACTGAAGCTTTTACCACGAAGCATTTCGATAGGTTGATGGTTTTGTAGAACCTCAACGGACTTCACTCTTTTCTTGGATATATTATTGGATGCCAAGGCATAACGGTCATTCATCAAATCCATCCCTTCGATGTAAAACCGATTGATACTTTTTCCGTTGAAACTGATTTGTCCGTTGGCATTTACTTCCATTCCCGGCATTTTGGCGATGACATCAGCTATGCTTCTATCCTGTGGTTGAGAAAATCCAGCCACGGAATAGACCAAGGTGTCTTTCTTCTGTACGATGCGATTGGCTGAGACCTTGATTTCCTCAAGTTGGAAATTCTCACTTTCCATGGTTATTTTACCATCAGTTGGAAACTCCTCCAACGATATGGCTACTTTCTTGTAGCCTAGGAAAGAGAAGTGAATCTTGTCTGCCTGCTTGTTTTGAGGTAAGGTTACTTTGTACAAACCCTTTGCATCAGAATAGTCCCATGCAATCAATAATCCATTCGAGGTAATCAAGCTGACATTTACCCCGGCAATAGGTTTGTTTCCATTCTTTTCTACTACACAGCCTGAATAGGTCTGTGCAGAAAGAATGGACATCATACATAAGGCAAGAATTAGCAGACCGGTCTTTTTCATTTTTCGTAATAATTTGTTTGTTTCTTTGCTCGTTGGTTTGCTTGTTCCATAGTCATTTCTTTGCCGTTTGCATCTCTTATTTTCTGTATTTTAACACCGGTTGTTTTTTGTAACATTCCTAATGGATCTTCCTCGAACTTGGCACGAAGCTTCATCAATTCATCGCGTGTGCATTTGATGAATTTCTTGTCATCTGGTTCTACAGAAAGCGATACGTTATTGCCCAGTTCGATTGTCGTGAAATGGAAGATGTTCTCCGAATCGTAGGCTTCCAAAATCAGGCCCGGGAGACCACATAAAAGCCAAGGTCCATCGGATACAGGTATGTCCATCGTGAACCAAGCCGTCCATTCTCTTCCATAAAGACTTGCTGTTGCTTTTTGGCAATTATATCCCAGAATGTTTTTCATTTCTTCGCAGATATTCCATTTTATTTCAGGCAACTTGTCTTCATATCGATAAAGTTTAGTACTTTTCTTCTCATAGTACAGATATTTACCCTGTTCCGGCTGATGTTTATAAACTTCGATTTCCCTTCCTTGGGGTACATTTTGTAAGGCTCCTACTACTTCAATTGCATTCATGCCATGTCTCAATAGGCTGTCCTTCTTTTCTGCATGGTATCTTGCAATTCTGCTATAGTAAGCAGAACGTCCTTCCGATACAGCCAATACATGTTCATCGTACATGAATTTATCGGGACGATTGGCATTGTTGATGTACTTCTCCTGATAGACACACTTTAAAATGTTCTGTGCTTGCAAAGTATATACGAAGCATACTAAACTAACGATTGCAATAATTCTTTTCATATACTATTTTTTTGTTCTTCTACATATATGTCGCAAAACGTTGTAAATAGTAAAAATAAAAAAGGTATGAATTTCATAGATGATAATCATACCTTGAAACTTCGCTGAAGGCAAAACATAGGCTGCCTTCAGCGGAATTCATTATCTATCAATGAGTTTGAAGGCTGAAACCGAAAAACGGGAAATGTGTTGAGTGGAGTAGGTATTCAATGAAAATAGGGAGTTCTCATACCAGAAACTCCACAATATCCCCTTTCTCTTCCATGCCCAGTTTCTGACGGATGACACTCTTCCGCTGATATACCGTCCGGACGCTTTGTTGGCTAACGATACTGATTTCCTTGGTAGAGAAATTGGCACGGAGCAAGCAACAGAGTTGGATTTCTTTTTCGTTCAATAGTTCGCTATATTGGCTTTTCAGATGAGTATAGTAATCATCGTAAATGTAATCGATGGTGCGATACAAGTCTTCCCAATTGAGCAATGAATCTACCGGTACGGCTCCGTCTACGATTTCTGACATCCTTCGGATAAGGTCCTGATTGGCGGCGGTAGGATTGGAAGCGGCCAT
>JAFTTU010000026.1 GCA_017466635.1 Bacteroides sp. | reverse complement strand
TTCTTTGTTAAAAATAAAATATGCAGTGTTGTTATCATAACTTTGCAGTACCATAAATGTGGATGCTATTTTATGACCAGCTGTTTCTCCTGAGACTGTCATATTCAGACCATCAATTGAATAGTTTTTGGTTAAAGATAACTCCCCTTCATCCTTCAAAACATCATATGCCATTGTTCCATCATTGTTGAACTTGATATTACGGAAATAACGTTGAGCTGCAAACTTAATAAACTCACCGCTTAATTGTGCAGTTTGCATTACTGTAGGAGGCACTTCTACCCCGTTTATAGTTCCACCAGGAATTACAATCTCATCCTTGATTACTTTTGCGCTGAATGTAATGTTAGAATAACTCCAATCACCTACCAAATTGGTCTCATCAGTCAATCTTGAGTATGTATATTCTCCATTGGTTGTGTTGATGGTAAGAATATTATCCGTCATGGTGCAGGTACCCGAAAGACTATTGCCATCTTCAAAGTAGATGCTTATCTCATTACCATCTACTGTAAGGTTACCTTTGACATTTTCCCATGATTCATAATTGCTAACTTTAAATGTGACGACGCTATTGTCATCATTGACAATCAAAAGGTTGTTAACCGATTCTGTTTTAGTATACCATCTGCCTTTTAAGTTTAAGTTTACTGTATTGTCGTCATCAGTATTACACGCTACAAAACTTACACTCATAAGAACGGCTATCATAGCCATCGAAATCGTTTTTAATGCTTTCATTCAATTAAATTTTTAAAAAATACTAAATCTATTTTTGCTATATTGGGCGAATTCAACTTGCAAATGCAATCGAATTCTAATTGGTTAATATTAAATTAAATTTCTCATTTGGCGTGAGATAACCTAGCCAGAACACTGCAACGTGAAGGAAAATATGTCTGCTAGTTTACTTTCCTGCAAACCATTTCACCCAAACTTTCATGGTAAATATTGCCATAGTTCTTGTAATTATAGAGCGAAGCATGGCTACCCGATGTTTGTCTGACTACGTGTAAGAACAAGTCACGCAAAGTCACATTCGGGTCTTCTATGATTTTATTCTGGAATGAACGGGTAAAGCCATTACTCAGGTACACGCCCAACTCGTTGTCATAGATGTCAGCCTTTGATGTCTCGCTATCATTGGCAGCGGTAAGCATCAGCACACCCTTTATGCCTTCGCAGGAATCGGCCACCGATCCGCTGAAACAAGTTTCCATCACAAAGAAGAGCTTACGGAACTTCTTCTGCTGGCTCATCGTTTCCAGCGTGTGTCTTACTTCCGACGAGGTAAACTCCAAATCATTATATATCAATGCTTCAGATTCTCCATGCCCGCTCCAGAATAAGAATACATTGTCATTCTCCGTGGCTTCCAGCACGACAGGAGTCCGTGCAGTTTTCACCCCCGTCAGGATGTTTTGGATGTCTGCCGGATAGAGGCTGCTCGTGCGGTAGTCGGCATTGATATTTACATACACGTTTCCACCTTCAGGGCTAATCCTCACTTCGCCGGGCGTTGGATTCTTGTCATGATGGGCTATATCGTCCTCCATAATGAGAATGATGTGTTCATCATCAAAGCCTTGGTATTTCAGTGCCAGATACATGAGCATTGCATCGGCTTGGTGGCGGTAGTTGGACCAGCCGGTCGATGCTGCCACAATCACGGCATAGTTGTCCTTGTGTTCCGGGTAAGTCAGATTGCTTACATACTGTTCCAGTTCCTGTTCATGCGAAACCTTCACGGTCCAGTCATTAATGGTGGATATCGTACGGTCGCTTCCATCGGCAGAGAAGTACTGCATGGTAGCAAACTTTCCGTTATGCAGTCGCCAATGGCGATAGGTGGTCGTTGTTACCGCACTATGATGTTTCCGGTCGAAGTCCAGCGTACTGGATGCACCGGTTATGCCTGCATACTCCCCTTCGTTTAATGTTTCAAAAACAAAGTGTACATCGTAGTCAAACCAGCCATAAGCGTAATCCTTATCGTAGTCCACTATCTGGATGAAGTATTCCCACAACGGTGAATGACGACGGCTGGTGCCATACGCATCCGTTGTATTTTCCACAATCTCGTGTCCGTCCACCAGCATAGCTTTGAGCGAGTAATACACCAGATACACGGCATCAAAGAGTTGTGCTTCACCGCGGCGCGGATGTTCACCGAATCTTCCTTCGTAGGCCGCAATGAATCCCGATGCCGGATTGGCAGTCGGTTCCACCCCTTCGAATCCGTTTTTTAGGGTTTGTGCCACTTCTTCGCTCACACAGGCATCGGCACAGACAAGTGTTGGAGGAACGTAATAGCCATCATTGTTTTCCTTGTTATAAGTTACCATCCGGTCAATCTCTTCTTTCGCCTTGATCAGTTCCTTGGCATCCGATGGTGCAAAGAATATCCTATTTATAAAAGTCCCGTTCTTGAATGCATCGTAATGTGTCCGTACGGCATCGGCTACGGTCGTTTCATCATCGAGTACACAGACAATGGGAGCCTCATAGTCACGTTCAGTCGCCATAAAACCGAACCAGTCGTAAAATGTCTGCCCGTACGGGTCATCGCTGGTGATGAGGCCTACATTGTTCGTTACCCCCATCAATTCACCTCCTTTCTGCGAAGCGAACATCGCCTCTATCTGAATGATGTCGCTTTGGGTGAGGTTGAACACATGGTCGAGGGTAGAATAGATACGCTGGAATTCGGCATTGGCCGTGATGGGAAGAATCAGTGTTTTCTTCAACTCTCGGCAGGCACGGGCAGCCAAGTCAGCCTTTTGAGGGCTTACCGGGCCAATCATTGCCGCATAGTTTTCGTCTGTGGCTACTGTCTGAATATAAGTATCAATGTCGGCTGCATGTTCATCATGGAATTCCAGTTCCACCCGTACACGCTTGTCCATTCCCACTTGTGCCCGATGCAGTATTTCCTGCGCCCAACCGGCTGTGCGTTGCCAGTAAGGAAGTAGCTCACCGGGAGCGATGACTGCCACTTTGAACACATCGGTATGATAGGAGCTCAAATTTTCATTTTCTTCCTTGTGGCATGCGCACAACAGCACGCAGCACAACAATATCCAATAGAGTTTAATGTTTTTCATACGCCTGCTCCTCCTTTATCGCTTGGTCTTTAAACAATGCATACCGTTGCTTCCAGAACTCAGTAGTCAATACTTTATTCTTATCTTCTTCGTTTAATTGCTGATTTTCGTCTTCCCAGTCGTAGAACTGTCCATCACTGTTCCATGTATCATTGAAGACGAACTCGATAAACCCGCTATCCAGCCCTTCCTTGCGTTGCTTGGGCAATTGATGGCTGTCATCCCATTGAGCCAGGCAGTCGAGCAAGAGTGCATCGATGCCGACATTAATGGAAAACGGGATAAAATTGCCGATGGAGGAATAATCCTTGTCCATTCCGATAATCTGCGTAAAGTAATCTCCTATCGCATTGTACATACCCAAGTTCGCGGCACCAGCCAGCGGGAAGATGGTGTGATAGTTGAACATGTCGCTTTCTTGGATACTGTCGCAAAGCTGGTGGGCCCGATGTTGCATGGTGAAGCCCTTATGGTTATCGGCCAAATAGTAAACCGCATCCACTTCACGACCCTTGATGCTTCCGTATCCCTTCTTGAATCCTTCGATGGATCGTTCCAACGAGCTTTCACCGGGCATAGCCGCTATGATGGAAGCCTTCTGCTGTGCCAGCATGGCACCGGCCAGGTAGCATGCTCCATACCGTTCTATCATGCAAGTATGGAGCCACTCAGGCGCTCCTTCGCCATCATCTTCCATAAGCAGTATCTTCTGCTTGCCTTCCGGATGGCTTGCTTGGTAGAGCATTTCCTTGTATTCAGAACCGATGAATACAGTCAATGCCGTGTCTTTTTGCGATTCCTTCATCGTTACAAATTCGATGGTGGCCAACATCACCGTTGCTTGCAGACTGTCTTCCGGCAATAGGATGCGTACTTCTCCCGGATGAGCCATCGCATATTCAGTGGTAGCGCTCATTACCTTGTCCAAAAAACCATTGTCACCGGGACCGTTGGGAGGGAATATGATGTAAACACTGGGATTCTCTGGCAGACCTCCCTCTTCAGGTAGAGGAGCCGATGTCTCATTCTCACACGAGAACCATGTAAGGCTGAGGATTGCAAACAGCAAGGGCAGGAAAGGAACGTTTCTCATAGTCGTTGCCATATCATTTGATAAAAGATGTTTTTCAGTTCCCGAAGGAGCTGAAAAACATCTTATAAAATATTATTGGATAGGTTTATAGAATCGAATCGGTACATACACAGCTGCTTTGTTACTACTACCTTCAGATTCTTTCATATCACCAAAAAGGTGGTTAATTCCGCCCATATCAGTAACCGATGAGATGCAACAAACATATACTTGATAAAAGGATAAATAGTCACCAGAATATGGTGTGAAACCAGTTGACATATAGAAGTTACCATCATCTACATGCACACAGGTTCGGTTACCATCTACATATATTTGGTTGCAATAGCCGGAAAGAACCGCATTGAAACCGAGACATCCACCTATACCAAAAGCTTTCACTATATTCACCTCGTACTTATCCAACATTTTCTCGATATTAGTATAGGCAGATACATCAGGAAGAATACCAGCTCTATAGCTTACGTGTTTCCAACCTGTAGGCATGATTGGGGTACCTGGAAGCGTATTTGCTTTGTAGTTATAAATATCAGCGACTCCTTCGATATTGGATTCATGCTTGAAATAGTCAAATTCATACAGTGGTTTTCCGTAAATATCTGCTGTTCCTGCAAAGTTTTCTGCCAGCCAGATGTTGTCCAGAATCTTCACTACCTTGTAATCACCAAGCTCATTTCCTCTCATCATACGTTCGTAATACGGAACTACCGTTGTAGTCTGAGTCGGCATATCATCGTTCAGCGACTGTGAACTGACGTGTACACCACGAATGTAGATTTCAGACGCTTCGCCCAATGCTGTCTCGTTAGGGATCACCTCTATCTTTATTTTCCCGTCAATGTTCATGACACGGCGAGGCGAATAATAGCTGTTGCCTACAAACCAACCCATGTTCCACTTCACCTGTCCGTTGATAATGGGATAAACCACCTTCACTTGGGCTGTTTCGTCCAGTTCCGGGATGTATTCGTAACAGATGCGTGCAACGGTCTTGTTGTTGTTGTCACCAACCTTCACATCATAAATCTGTGTACCGGTCACTTCAAAATCGGGTACGCCTTCAGGCAAGTACGCCTGTACGCCCATATCGTACACCAGGCCCTTGTTCACATCCTTTGCATACTGACCCGACTCGAAGTATTCCTGCATCAGGCGGGCACGTTCACCATCTTCCACCAAGTCCCAAAGCGGAATCAAATTTTCTTTAGAATCCAATCCAATGAATGTCCAGCTTGACTCATCTTCGTTCAAGCTATTGAACCAAGTATCGGCTGCTTTCTTGGCCCCATCGCCCGTCAGGTCGTTCAAATCATTGAAAATACTGGATGTACCGCCCAAGGCCGAAATCTTGGTCTGGCAGGCATTCGCGTTTGCCTTATAAGAATTCTTATATTCATCAGTCACCTCGTTCGACACATTAAAAATGCCCGAATAGCTCAGCTTGGCATAGGCATCCAAGTTGTATTCCTGGGTGATGTCCGATGTATTGATCGTAGTGGCAATGGTCAGACGACCGCCCAAGGTAGCGGTACGGATGACGTGTGTGCCATAGCTGTCGAACAATTTCTTGAAGCCTGCATTGTCCGACGAATACTTTTTGTTTTCACCGTTGATGGCCTTGTAGGCAGCTCGGGTATAGCAGCCTTCGGCAAGGTCGTTCCAATAAGCCCATTCGTCCTCGTTCAAGGTAATGGTAATCTGCTCCTTGCTGACATCCACAAACGACATGGCATACTGAAACTCATCCTTATTATACTTATTCACGTCAAATTTAGAGTTGGCCTCAGCCTCCATACCCCAAGCACCATTCCAGGAAAAGTCGAGCGTATTGGTGAACTTGTTGCTCAGCTCGCTTACGGTGCTGCCGGTATAGGTGCTGATTTCAGCAGAAACCGAGCTGGTAGCGGATCTCTGTACATAGTTTCCTTCGGTTAAGAGCTGTGCCTTGATAATCTGCGCCTTCACGGCACGTGCGCCGACACCGGTTACCACATTGAAACCATAGCCCACACCATAAATGATGTTACCTACGGCTTCTTTAGAGAAGTTTTCGTCCGAGCCGTCCTTCGCCTTTTGCTTCAAGGTTACGACCTTGTTCTTGCTCTTGTCTTCCGGGAAGACGATGGTCAACGTACCCTGACGCGTTTCACTGGTGAGGTTATCCAATACATACAGTTTCACTGTAGCATTGCCCTTACCGCTGGCAGGATGCGCATAGGCGATTTCTTCGCCTGCTTCGTCGAATTCAATCTTCCACTCCGAATCACTTTTCACTTCAAACGGAATGGCGTACGAATAATTTTCCAGTCCGTTGGTTTGCGATTGTTCAATTTCCGTTGGGAAAGTAACATCCGCTACAATCTCATCATCGGAACAAGAAGCCAAAAAGGACAGGGCTGCTGCTGCCCATACAAATATGTTATGTTTCATAAATTCCTTTTTTTATAATTTTCATAAAAATGGGTTCATTCCTAAGTTCGGGTTAACACCTTTACTGAATAGGCTGGCATAGACGCATGGCGGTAAGCATGTCCCCGCGTGATTGATATATAAACTGATAATCAAGCTGATAGGCTCCCGTATCATAGTCCAGCAAGAAAAATATCCATTCGCGGTCTCTTCTCAAATAGGTATAGGTACGATTCTCTACTATATCGATGGTAGGGACTCTACCCGTATGGGAATAATATCGAAGAAGCACGGTAGGAAGCGCATTATAACGGAGGCATCCTCCAGGAGCAAATGCTTTTACTACATCCACGTTATACTCTTTCAGCATATTTATAATTGCTTCAATCGCTTTTTGATTTTTGTAGTTCCAACCCTCTGGCTGCAATATTTCAAAGAAATGAAAATTATAGATGCCGAACTTCTCGTATCCTTCCCTTTCAGGATCAAGCATCACGTGAGTCATTTCACCCTTAGTAAACGGATTACCATATGCTGTTACGGATGAAGCAAAGTTTTCCATCATCCAGATATTGTCCAAAATCTTCACTACCTTATAATCGGAAAGCTTGTCCCCTCTATACGCTTGTGCGTAATAAGGTACAATTTCAGTCTTAGTGGGTTCAGTCACATCGTCCACCGGTGTGGAACCGATGCGTACACCACGGATGTAGATTTCAGTAGCTTCGCCCAAATTACTTTCTCCCGAAATCTCTTCGGTCTTGATCTTTCCATTTGTATTGATGACACGGCGTGGTGCATAATAGTCGTTACCTACAAACCAGCCCATGTTCCACTTCACATTGGCATTGATTACCGGATAAATCACCTTTACCGGAGCTGTTTCGTCCAGTTCGGGGATATACTCGTAGCAAATGCGTGCAACGGTCTTGTTGTTGTTTTCGCCCACCTTCACACTATAAATATGTGTGTCGGTTACTTCAATCTCTGGAACTCCATTTGCAATATGAGCCTGCACACCCATGTTATGCACGATGCCCTTGTTTACATCATTGGCATATTGTCCCGATTCGAAGTATTCCTTCATCATTCGGGCA
This sequence comes from Bacteroides sp., assembly GCA_017466635.1. Lineage (GTDB taxonomy): Bacteria > Bacteroidota > Bacteroidia > Bacteroidales > Bacteroidaceae > Phocaeicola. Next base: position 7,788 of record JAFTTU010000026.1, on the reverse strand, counting down.
CGTTCGCTGTCTTCCACCAGTTCCCAGAGCGGAATCAAGTCTTCCTCGTTGTCCAAACCAATGAAAGTCCAGGTCGATTCATCATCGTTCAAGCTGCCGAACCATTCGGTGGCTGCATTCTTGGCACCATCGCCCACCAGGTCGCTCAGACTATTAAAGATGGATGTCGAACCGCCCAAGGCCGAAATCTTGGTCTTGCAGGCATTGGCATTTACCTTGAAAGATTCCTTATACTCATCCTTTACATCGGTTGATACATCGACTATTCCCGAATAGCTGAGCTTGGCAAATGCATCCAAGTCGTATTCCTTGCTGATGTCGGATGTATTGATGGTAGTAGCAATGGTCAGACGACCGCCCAAAGTTGCCGTACGGATGACGTGTGTGCCATACGTATCGAACAGTTTCTTGAAACCGGCGTTGGTTGACGGGTACTTGCGGTTTTCACCAATGAGGGCCTTGTAAGCAGCCTTGGTATAGCAGCCTTCGTCCTCATCGTTCCAATAGGCCCATTCGTCTTCGTGCAAAGTAATGGTAATGCGTTCCTTGTTCACATCTACGAACGACATGGCATACTGGTACTCTTCCTTGCTGTAGTTGTTTACGTCAAACTTGGCATTGGCTTCTGCTTCCATTCCCCAACCCTTTACCTTGTTAATCTTATAGGTATTGGAGAAGTCGTTGCTCAGTTCCTTCACTGTACTACCGGTGTATGTCTGGAAATCGACCGATGCCGAGCTGGTGGCTGCCTTCTGCACCAGGTTTTCATCGGTCAGGAGCTGTGCCTTGATAATTTGTGACTTGATGGCACGGGCACCGATACCGGTCACCACATTGAAACCATAGCCTACCCCGTAGGTAATGTTACCCACCGACTCTGTCGAGAAGTTCTCGTCCGAAGCATCCTTGGCCTTCTGCTTCAAGGTGACTACTTTATTCTTGCTGTTGTCTTCCGGAAAAACAACAGTCATGGTACCCTGACGCGCCTCATTGTTCAGGTTGTCCATGATATAAAGCTTGATAGTGGCATTGCCCTTTCCGCTGGCCGGGTGTGCATAGGCTATTTCCTCGCCCACTTCGTCAAACTCGATTTTCCACTCCGTATCACTCTTTACCTCAAACGGAATAGTGTACGAATAATTCTCCAAGCCAGTGGCTTGCGATTGCTCCAGTTCTGCCGGAAATGTAACCTTCGCTACAATGTCATCGTCAGAACAAGACGCAAAAAGGGAAATGGCTGTAAAAGCCATTATCCCTAATTGATATTTCATACGTTGCATTCTATCTTTATTTTTTATTTGAAACTTCTGATTATTCGTAGATGTCCTTTACCTTTTCGAAATTCTTATTCTTTTCAAAACGGTAACGGTTAATCAACTCAAGTGAACCCCAATAGTCGGGTTCCTGCTCGATTTCCAATTGGGAACCAATCAACTCGTACTTGCTGCTGGGCTTACCATGATCCTTCAGCGACATCTGTGTCATCACCATCACATAGTAATTAAGATAATAAGCGATGTGTTTGTACTTAGGCTGTGTAACAACATAAATACCTTGGTTATTTTTGAAGTGTTCACTGGCATAATTCATAATATCATAAGGCACCGTATAGCACACTTCCTCATCCCATGACCAAAAGCCCGTCAGCTTGTTAAAAGACAAGGGATCATAATCGGTAGTCAATGACAGACGGTACGGACTAGGTGCATACTGATCATTGTCCTGATCTCTCCATACTTTTGTCACCGTCTCTCTTTGGATGTTGTTTGGATCAAGGTTGTCTTCATGTTCCACTACCAGGAAAGGCTGCAGGTATTTCTCCTGACGCACTTGGGAGTACTTGTTCTTTTCATACGATCCGTAAGCAATGGCAAACGAATTTGATCCTCCTTCTGAAGAACCGAGTTGTACTAAAGTTGAAAAATCCATTGTCCCATCTTTCTTAAGCTTTTCCGCTTTCCGCTTAAATGTTTGATAGCAAGGCGCTTTATCTCCCCTTAACGCACCATTAAACATTGCGAATGTGTGTCCGGCAGCAATAGCAATACGCTCCTCTACCAAGTTTTTGGCATATACCCATTTACCGGTCAACTGGTTATTTCTCTCATTGGTCAGCTCTCCATCTTCCTCATTGTAAATGTTCTGATTTTGTTTGGTAGTCTGAATCAACGACTTGTCGAAAGAAACAAAGTAGGCATTGTCCTTCTTCAAAGGACCACCTGCAGGGCGTACACAAATCCAATAGATACCCTTCTTATTATCCTTGATAATATCGCCTACACGGTAGTAGGGCACACCACTGAAGCTGTTCTCGCCTACTACAGATTCGGGCACGAAGCGGAGTTGCTTCAAGCCAGGCATCTGAGTGAGGTTCACATCAATCACGGCATAGCAATTGCTTTCATTGACAGCTCGATAAGTCAATGAACCCACGCCTTCGTGCGACCAAGTGTTGCCATTCAAGCCTTCATCCGGAACAATGCTGAGGAAATACTCTTCGGCATGGTCGGCACCGGTAGAAATCACATTGCGGATGTCGGCATTGGCTTCATCCACAGGTACACCTACTTCGGGAGTAAAGTTAGTACCTTCCCAATTGTCCGGCAACTCGTTCAAAAGGCCCAAGGCACGATAAACACTGTTGGCAGCTGCAAACTTTTCAACAGCAGCCATTTCGGCCAACTCTTCAGGAGTCGGTTCATTATTCACAGACGGAGTTTCATCGTCCGAGCAAGCACTCATCATTCCGACAAATGCCAAAGCAAAGCATACGTATTGTATCTTTGATAACTTACCTATTATTTTTTTTTTTCATATTGATGTTAATTGTTTGAATCATTGTGAATTTAATGAGGTTATACTATATTTTTGGCTTCTGCTTTAGTAAAAATGTTATTCAGCTTGTAATACTTGAATTACGACAGGGCATAAAAGATGATAGACTGATAGAATCAAACTGTAAGAGAGTGTATCCTAAATTTGGATACACTCTCTGCATAGTTTAAAAAACGATTATTCGCCGTAAACCTTAGTGATTTGTTCTTCAACAATACCAAAGAAATAAGACTTTACATAAGAGTCTACGTGAGAAATCTTAGTGATGCCAGCTTCCTTTGCAGCCTTGTCGATACCGTTTTCAGCACCCTTTGAGCTCCAAAGACCCAAGTAAACAGTGCTCTTAGCAACACCGCACTTAGAACCGAGTGGGTTAGTTGTTGCAGTTACAGGTCTTGAAATAGTTGCACAGCTGCTAACCAATGAGCAAACAACTACTGCTGCCAATGCTTTCAATGTAAGTTTCATAAAATGAAAATTTTAATTTAGTTAATAATATATTAAAAACACGTTGTTTCATTACCAGATAACGATACGTTCTTCCTTAGGCAAATAGAGAGCATCTCCCTCTACCACATTGTAGAGCTCGTACCAGCTGTCCATGTGCTGAACGATACCATTCACGCGAACCATATCGACAGAGTGCACATCTTGCAACTGCTCCTGAAGGGCTTCCAATGTGTAGTGAGTACGGAAGCGGTAAGCATGATGTTCGAAGAAATTTTTCTGTGCTTCCTTCATCTCATCGCCTGATACGCCCATCTTTGTAAGGTATGCTGTAAGAGCATCGAAAGCAATGTTCAAGCCACCCATATCGGCAACATCTTCGGTAACAGTCTTGCTGCTGTTCGCAAAAATACCTTCAGCCACTTCGAATGTGCCGATTTGCTCGATAACCTGATTGTTCAATGCTTCGAACTTCGCTCTGTCTTCTGCAGCCCACCAATTGTTTTCCTGACCTTCACCATCGTATGTAGAACCATCGAGGTCGAATCCGTGAGTCATTTCATGACCCATTACATAGAATGCGGCATATACTTGTGCCGGCTCCATATCCTCAGTGTATTCCGGTGCCATCAAGTATGAAGGGTGCAGATGCATGGCATTGGTATCAACCGAATAATAAGCATCGTGTGCATAGAAGCCGCTTCCGCTTGGCCCACATATTCCGAATGTAAACGATTCTTCGCGGGCATCCTTACCCAAAACAGCCTCAATCAAGCGCTTAAAGCTTGCCTTAGCTTCGAGGATATCCTCAACCAACAATTCGCCCTTCAATACAGGGAAACCTTCTTCATGCCATACGTCCGGTTCGCCGAAGAAGAACTTCATGGCATCCAACTTGGCCAATGCTGCTTGCTTGGTCGGTGTCGACAACCATGCATTGTTTTCAATGCGCTTTGCAAATACCGATCTCATTTCTTCACCGTATTCAGCATACTGTTCCTTCAATTCTTCAGTGAGATAAGTTCGGCTGAAGTGATGAGAGAGTGAATATTTAAAGAGATCCTGGAACACAAGATTTACCAAATCCGTGGTACTAGTTATTGCACCTTCTGTAAACTGTACCGCGAATTCGTCACCGCAGAAAGGCAAAAGTTCCGAAGCTACTGCATCGTTGATAAGTTCCTTCAATTCGTCCAGACTTGATTTTTCCAAATTAGTAAGGAACGGAACAATCGATTCGTCATAAGCGAAATATTCAGGGTCCAATCCTAAACCTTCGAGGATAGCGTTCATCGTATCGTCGGTTGATCTTGATCTGCTTGAATACTTCTTTAACTTCTTAATTTTTTTATGCTTCATGGAACGGATAGACGCTTGTTCTTCATCTTCTTCTGCTTGTTGCGGAGGAACAATGGCATAACACATCATACCCTCTGCAGGATACAAATAAAGCTTGACTTGTTCTTCTAACAGACCCATACCAATCGTTTTGCCGATTGCCTGGTAAGCATCTGTCTTGGTTTCTACGTCAGCCAAAAGTTCATTGATAATCTCGTCCACTCTTTGCAAGTTTGCATCCTGACCGCCAGCCTGCAGATTCGCCGAAGATTTTTGTATCATTTGCGCAGCTTCAAAAGTTTTGTAACATTCACCAGTCTTCACAGCCAGCAAATGGGCTATATCATAGTCATAACCTTGAGGAGTAGATAAATCTGTCAAGCTTTCGTGCCATTCACCGTTTACAAACATGTAGAAGTCGTCACCGGCCGGATTGGGAACGTGTTCTGTTGAAGGATTGTCTTCACCGTCCGGTTCGTTGTCGTCACTACATGAAGGCATTACCCATACGGATGCGAGTAGCAGTAATGCAAAATAAAAATATTTCTTTAAAGTCATACTTAATCTGTTTTTTTGCTTTAATTGATATAATTGTTTTTAGTTTTCTCACGGAATCAACTGAATTGCTTATATTTAATTCTTGTTTTTTGCTTCTTCATTCGCTCGTTCCACCATCCGACGGGTCGCTTCGTTCAAAGGAGGGACTGTGGAGGGAATCTCAAACTTTACATCCGTAGGCTTGTTCTTGTATGCTGCCTTGGCTTCCTCCTTGGTAAAATAATCGCGGTCAACAATGTACATTTCAACCATGCAGCGGATTACAACTGGTTTCTCGGATTTCAACGCCATACGGAGAAACTTCCCCCTACCATCTGCTTGCATCACAAAACTCGCTTCCAACAAGTCCTTCGGCTGATAGACTCCTTTGTTATTTATCCGATAAGCTTGTGTGACGTAAATTTGATTGAATTCCATGGTAAAACCTATCAGCTTCAACTGCCAGGGAGATATTTTATGATTTTCCTTATCTGCCAGTGCGTCCATGCTGATAGTAAAAGTCTGGTCGTTCTGCTTTGCGATGAGCTCCATTCCCGACTTTCCCGGTATTTCATGAAACTTGGTGGCGCTTTCCTGTTCTTTGAAGGATTTTGGAACAGGAATCTCTTTGTCAATCGGTTCAAAGATGGTTGCCATGGAAGGAAACATTGATTCCGGATCGGTGGTAATGCTGTCTTCACCGAATAGCTGATAATGGCCATACTGGCGGCTTTCGAGTAAGCGCAATTTGGTCTTTCCGCCAAATTTCGCATCTTTCGAAGTCGGGACAAAGCGTTCGGCCATGTGCTCATTAAAAAAAGTGACGGTATCGGTCTCGCTGCTCATGCTGAAATATTCGCGTACGTAGAACGTTTGCTTTAGAATATTACGCTTGACAGGCACGATGACCACTTCCTCCAATTCATAAGCTATCGGAGTCATTTCCCAAGTCTTGTTTTCCGGTCGTTCGATGATGAGCTGTTCGTACCCCAAGCAGCGGAGCGTGACGGGATAGGCCGATGCCGGAATTTCAGAGAATACACCGTCACTCCAAGTGAAGCCCACCATATTGCCTGTAGCATCGAATATGGAAGCCGCAAAAATGGGGGAACGGTCGGTTGAATCAATGACGCGCTCTTGGGCATCAACTGGACAGCAAAACAGCAGGGCACTAATCAGTAATATAAACGTATGTTTCATTGTAACATAATTTTTGCGGACAAAATTACTCCGACATTTTGGGAACGCCAATAAGGAAATCCTACATTTTAGTCAATATAAGGCATTAAAAACAGAAAAATTGCAAATGTAAACCGAAATGTAAACAGCGTGATTTAGGTCACAACTTGAAGTTTGTATATTTTTGTAGGCAAATTATAAACAGAATATGGAAGAACAATCTATAGTAAATTTACAAAAGAAGGAAAAAGCTCCCTACAATAATATGACAAAAAACGAAAGAAATATGAGTTTACCTTTAGGATACAAGAAAATCATATTATTCCACATATTCGCCTTGATATGCTGTATCGGCTTGGCCAATGAATCACTTTTCAAGCAAGCCAGAACACTGCAACGTGAAGGGAAATATGAGGAAGCTATCGTAGTTTTTAAGGATTACTTGTCACAGCCGATACATGGGGATGACTTCTCCGATGAGCAAATGGCCCTGTATACCGATGCATTGATGCAGTTGATGAATACCTTCCAAAGTAAAGGAGAGCCGGAAGCTTGCGTAACGACCTTGCAAGAAGTGTTCAAGGCTTCTCCTATCCTGCAAAAAATCTATTTGAGGGATTATTATTCGGTGATGGCGTATGCCTTGTCGCGTACGGAGAATATGAAAGAAGCAGAAGAAACGATGTTGAAAGCATTCACCATTCCGCTCCATCAGGCTACTCCCGAGCGATATTTCCGTGACTATGCATATGCAGCGGCTGTGTTTTATAGCAACCCCAATTATCAGAAAGAAGTGATTGGCTGGTGTCAGGAAGCGTTGCTGCAAGCCGAATTGTGCAAGAATACTTCCGGCAAGCAATGGGTAATGGCCATGCTGGGCTCTCTGTACAAACGGAACGGACTGATCGACAAAGCCCTGGAACTTTTTCTGCAAAGCAAGGAGGAAGCAAAGAAAAGGAAGGATGAACTGGGGGTACTGAATAGCTTGCATACATTGGTTGACTTGTTCCTATATTGGGATGTACCTGAGTATGCCTATTTGTATGCATCCGAAGCCATACAAGTGGAAAAGAACAGGGTTATGGAGAATCCGATGGTTTCAGCTCAGACTTATATAGATAAAGGACGGGCGTTGCTTCAACTGGGAGAAACGGATTCTATTCCTTATTATACTGAAAAGGCACGAAAACTTTGTCAATCTTTGCCTTACAACAGTGGTATGGTGGATGTTAACTTGCTGAATGGCATTTTCTTGACAGAAAGGGGAGGTGATTCTTTGCAGGTAGGTATTCAAGAATTACAACGGGTAACTCAACAAGGAACAGTGGTGAATCGTGCAAAAGCTTATCACCAGTTGGCACAAACCTATCTGAAGGACGAAAACAACAATATGGCAGAAGCCATGTTGGACAGCATGTATGCATTGTTAAACCAAAATGATTCACCCATCTA
>JAFTTU010000025.1 GCA_017466635.1 Bacteroides sp. | reverse complement strand
TTCATAGCCGGGATAAAGAGCAATGCCAACAGCATATAGAGGATGCTTCGGATAGCACCGGCAATGTCAGGGGTACTGTTGCAGCTTTCACGAAAAGTATTTTTCCACCAGACATCGGGTTGTTCCATGTAGAAGTGGGAAAATTTCTGGTTTTCTTGGTCATAACGGTTAAGGACATCCACCACCTCATTACGGAGAAGGTCCAATTCGGAAGCAGAGGTTGCAGTCATGTAAACGGCAACGGAACCTAACAGACTATTTTGCCCAGGTCGGTTCTCTCCACCATAATAAAGGGGAATGTAGAGGTCGGCTGCAGTAGCCGGTGTAGTTCCAGAGACATCTGCCACAACACCCACCACTTGCATATCCTTACCATCGTAAGAAAAATACTTCCCTACTACATCGGTTGAGGCAAAGATTCGTTTGGCTAAACTCTCTGATAAGATAGCGATAGGAAGTTCGGCTTCTACACTTGCTTCATCGAAAGGCTTTCCGTTCAAGAACCGGAAGGTAAAGACTTTCCAGAATCCAGCATCTACCATGCCTGGAATCACTTCCAGTTGCTCGTTGCTATTGGGGAGAAGAACGGTGCTTCCAGCCCAAGAATTCATCATCGCCATGCCCACTTGGTCGAGGTGTGGCAATCCTTTGACTAACTCTGCAATCCTGGGGCTGGCGCCTGTGTTGCAGGAATTCCATTTCTCGTCTCCTTTTTCAGCAATAGCCATGTTGTTGATAACCAGCGTCCGGTCACGGTTATACTCCGGATAAACGGGAGCGAACTTGACATAATAGATAATGAATAGTACCATGGTAAAGGCGATGGAAAGCCCCGTACCGGCTACATAAATGGACGTGAAAAGTTTGTTTTGTCGCATCATCGTCCACGCCTGCTTGAAATACTGTTTGATCATAATTAAAATGAGAATGAATGTTGTTTCTTATTTAATGAAGAATTAATAATGAAGAATGAAGAATTTCTATCCGAATGGGATTCTTCATTTTCTGAGCGAAGCGAAGTATTCTTCATTCTTCATTGAAAATTATTCCACTTTCAGTTTGTTCTTGTTCTTATAGCTACTCATGTCGCTCACCACTACTTGGTCGCCCGGTTGGAGACCACTGATGACCTCTACATATTCGAAGTTTGAGTCGCCGAGCTTCACCTTACGCTTCACGATTTCGTTTTCGCTATCGAGTACAAAGAGTTCGTAGTCGCCACGACCCACGTAGTACGAAGCATTGGCAATGCGCATCACGTCTTCCTTCACGGCATTCATCACATAGACATCCGTCTTCAAGCCCGAGCGGAGGCGCTTGTGGCTATCATCCGCTAATTGTACGGTGAAGGAAATCACACCGTTCTTCGAGAGTGGAGTCACGCTGCTGATGGTACCTTCCAACTTTTCGCTTCCCATCTTCACAATGGCCTTGCCACCGGCGGCTACTCTGTCTCCATAGGTATCGGCTATCTCGCCTTCCACCTTGAAGTGGCTCAAGTCTGAGATGATAGCGATTTGTTGGCCTTGCGATACCTGTGTACCTACCTGTGTTTCCACGAAGGTCAGGATGGCCTTGCGAGGCGAGCGGATTTGGGCATCGTCCAAGGTGCGTTTCATTTCTGCCAAGCCCTTCGAGAAGATGTTGAATTCGAGTTCCTTTACCTTCAAGTCGGCAGCCTTTACCTTCTTTTCGTTCTCGTATTGTTGGCGGAGCTGTTCCAACTCTAACTTACCTTTATTATAGGCCAACTCCGCTTGGCGCACCTTGTCGGTAGTTCCCGAACCGATGCTGTCCAGGTAGCGCTCGTTGCGGAGCTCCACTTCCTTGCGATTTAGCTCCATGGCACTGACCTTGACGTTCATCGCCATGTTGCTGAGTTGGGTTTCGTTGGTAATCTTCAGCTGTTCCAACTGATAGCGACGCATCTGCTCTTCGTCGAGGAGCTTCTTGTATGCCGTTTCGGTGCTTTGCAAGTCGAGCTTCAAGATGGGTGTACCTACATCCACGCTATCGCCCCCCTTGCGGTAAGCCTCGATGATGCGGCTATTTATGGGCGAGTTGATGATTTCCTCGAAAGCCGGCACCACCTTGCCCGACGCACTGACACTGACTTCGATGGTTCCGTTATCGACGGTCGAGAAGACGATGTCCCGACGTTTCACACTGCTTTGCATCAAGGAGATGAGCACTGCCATACACACAATGATTCCGGCACCGATGCCGCCATACTTCATGATTTTCTTGTTACGTTCTTTCTGTCGAACTTCTTTTGGTATTTCTCTATCCATATTTTGATTGTTTTTATTTTCGTTCATAATCGTACATTGTCGCTTATCATACAGCAAAAACCGTGCCAGAAACGTAAAGTGTTGATATTCAGCGAAAGTTGATTTTTGGAAGTGTCCGATATCGGACACTCTGTTCGGTTTTGAACGTCCGCTTCTGCGAGTAGTGGTTTATTTTAGGTGCAGATTACACGGTTTTTTAGTGTATGTAAGCATTAGTCAATCCGTGAAATCCGTGTAATCCGTGCCAAAAATAATAAAACAAGATTTGTTTCTTTCAGAAATTTCCTATCTTTGTAATCGTTCTTCATTTAAAACCGAAAGTAAATGGAACCGATACAGGACTTTTCCAGCTTAGTAAGTCGTTTGCGTGCCCTGAAAGAGCGTAAGCGTGTAGTGGTTGTTTGTCCGAACGACCCTCATACGGAGTATGTCATTATCCGTAGTCTGCGGGAAGGATTTGCCGACTTCTTGTTGGTAGCCGATACCCCGCATTTGCTCAATGCCGAATATATCCGACAACAATATCCCGACCATGTGAAAGTATTCGAAGCCAGCAGTCCCGACGTGGCGGCACAGGAAGGCGTACTTCTGGTGCGCGAAGGCCATGCCGATGTCTTGATGAAGGGGATTATCAACACCGACAATCTGCTTCGGGCAGTGTTGAACAAGGAACATGGCTTGCTCCCCAAGGGAAATGTGCTGAGCCATATCACCGTAGCGCAAATCCCTACCTATAATAAACTGCTGTTCTTCTCGGATGCGGCGGTGATACCTAGTCCTACGTTGGCTCATCTGGATGCGATGATTCGATACAATGTCGATGTCTGTCGTCGGATGGGTATCGAGTCTCCTCGTGTGGCATTGATTCATTGCACGGAGAAGGTAAACGAAAAATTCCCTTTCACCCTCGACTATGTGACCTTGAAGGAACGTGCCGAGGCTGGAGAGTATGGACCGATGTTTCTGGACGGACCGATGGATGCCAAGACGGCTTGCGACTCGCATAGTGGTGAAGTGAAAGGCATCAGCTCACCGGTGGTGGGTCATGCCGATATGGTTATCTTTCCGAACATCATAGCTGCCAATACCTTCTACAAGACCCTTTCCTTGTTCGGTGATGCCAATATGGCGGGTATGCTTCAAGGAACAACAGCTCCGGTAGTGGTGCCTTCGCGTGCTGATTCGGGTAATTCGAAGTTCTATAGTTTGGCATTTGCCTGCGTATGTAGTGATACTAAAAAATAAACATATTACCTATGAAGATATTTGTAATCAATCCCGGTTCAACTTCCACCAAGTTGGCGTTGTACGAAGACGATAAGCCGGTATGGGTAGGGGGTGCCCATCATCCGTTGGAAGACTTGGCTCAGTATACCCATGTCATCGAACAGCTTCCTTATCGCAAGCAGTTTGTCCGCGATATGTTGGCAAAGGCAGGCATTCCTGTTCAGTTTGACGCCGTGATAGCCCGTGGCGGTCTGTTGAAGCCGACACCGAGTGGCATCTATGCCATCAACGAGCAGATGATTCACGACTTGACTTATGCCGAAATGGAGCATGCTTGTAACCTGGGTGCATTGATAGCTGTCGAGCTGGCGGAAGAGTGCCAATGTCCGTCCTACATTGCCGACCCCGAAGTGGCTGATGAATTCATGGCGGAATCCCGCTACACCGGTATTCCCGACATCGAACGCAAGTCCATATTCCATGCCTTGAACAGCAAGGCCGTTTCCCGCAAGTATGCAGCCTCCATCGGCAAGGCGTATGAAGACCTGAATATCATTGTGGTACACTTGGGAGGTGGTATCTCGGTAGGTGCCCATCGCAAGGGTCAGGTCATCGATGTGAACAATGCCCTCGACGGTGATGGTCCTTTCAGCACCGAACGTGCCGGTACCATTCCTGCCGGTCAGTTGGTCGACCTCTGTTTCAGCGGTCGTTTCAGTAAGATTCAAATCAAGAAGATGCTGAATGGTCGTGGCGGTCTTTCGGCTCACCTCGGCATGAACGACATGATAACCATAGCCGCCAAGGCAGAAGCCGGTGAAGAACCGTACAAGGAAGTGGTGGATGCCATGTTCTATACCATTGCCCGCGAAGTGGGTGCCCGTTATGTAGCCTTGAAGGGTCAGGTAGATGCCATCATTGTAACGGGTGGTATTGCCCATAGCCAATATTGCATGAAGGTCTTCCTGCCGTGGATAGACTATCTGGCACCTATCGTGATGATGCCTGGCGAAGACGAAATGGGCTCTTTGGCATACAATGCGTATTGTGCCATGAAGGGTGAACGTACTTTGCAAGTGTATAATCCTGCTTGATACTATATGTTTTTTAGGCACGGATTACACGGATTAACGCGGTTTTTAGTGTATGTAAATATAATCTAAATCCGTGAGATCCGTGTAATCCGTGCCTAAATATTTCATTCATACTTATGTTTCCGTATTTTTAATTGCTCAAATCCGGCAAATCCAAGGATACATCCGGTATTATTTTGTCCAAAAACCGAAGTTTTATGGGAGAAAAGCCTGTAATCAAGACCTAAAATACCGATAGATGGAGCAAAAAACGTATTTTACCTACATTCCCACGCCTTTTACTTACATCCGAATCTTATATTCACAATGCTTCGTCTATATATTCAAAGCATTGCGTCTATATATTCAAAGCATTACGTCTATATAGACGAAGCGCTTTGAATATAAAATTTATACTGATAATCAGCGATATACGCATATTCGAATCTGTTTGTTCAAGCAAGAGCGTCTATTCATGTAGGCAAATTTTTGCCTACATGTTACCTACATGGTATAACTTGATGATTATCAGCTCCGATGTAGGCATGTAGGGAAAATGACAAATAATACATATCTATAAGAATCCACCGGTTGGTGCAGAGTTGTCCAAACATATAAAAAAACAATCAACAAATAATTGTATTTTCCTATATTGGGCTTTTAGATACTTCCACTCTCTTGCTGATGGCAGGATGCAACACATTTCCCCTAGAGAAAGGGGCGGACATTGTGGAGGTGGTGAAGACTCTTAAGTCCCTCATTAAGACTCTTCACCACCTCTTTTCCCTTACACTAAGACTTTTAAGAAAAAGCGACGCTGATTATCAAGTACTTAGCTCTATCCTAATAAGACTTTTAATTTACCGAATCACTAGGAGTAAGATTTCTTCTTCCCTAACTTTGTGCTACAAAATCATAAAAAACAAAGACAAATGAAAAGTAAAGTTATTGCATGGCTGATGCTGTTTATGACATGTATCAGTGCACAGGCTCAAACCATCAGCGGAAAGTTGGTGGATGAAGAAAACCAACCGTTGGCGTATGCCAATGTAGTACTTCAACAAACGGACTCTACCTTTGTAAAGGGTGAAACTTCCGATGAAATGGGCAGTTTTCGCATTTCAAAGCTATCGAAAGGCGACTACCGACTGGTGATTTCCAGCATCGGTTATGAGACCTTATATATAGACATGCAAGGTTTCAACCGTTCTACCGACCTAGGTATACTGACCATGCATGATGCATCCAAGCAGTTGGACGAAGTAACTGTAACCGCCAGTAACATTACCACCACCGCAGACAAGAAACTGGTCTTCCCCAACCAACAACAAGTGAAGGCATCTGCCAACGGAGTCGATTTATTGAGAAACCTCCTAATTCCTCGCCTCAGCGTATCGCTGATAGACAATAGTATATCGACCACCGACGGAGGAAGTGTACAACTTGCCATCAATGGGCGAAAAGCCACCAAGGAAGAAGTGACAGCTCTGCAACCTTCCGAAATCATCCGTGTGGAGATGCTCGAAGCCCCCGGTCTCCGCTATGGAGAAGCCGATGCGGTGGTGAACTATGTGGTGCGTCGTTACGAGATGGGTGGTTCGTTCGGTTATAACGGAAATCAGAGTACCAAGAGCTGGTTCGGTCAGCATAACGTGAATGGTAAATTAAACTTCGGAAAATCAGAGTTGAGTATCTATTACAACACCAACCAGCAATACTTCAATGAATGGTGGTTCGACCGTAACGAGACATTTATATTCAAAGACGGTAAGCAATACCATCGTCATGCCCATACGGATACGGACGGACAGAAAAGATTTGAGGAAGCAGCTTCATTGACTTACAATTTGCAGGACAATGACAATTATATGTTTAACGCTAGTCTGAATTTATTTCATTACAATGACCCTGCCCGTCGTTTTTATGCCGAACTTTATACCGATGAGTTCCCCAGCACCATAACGGATCGTCGGGAAACCGGACATGACCGCGGATTAACCCCATCCATAGACCTTTATTATCAACGCAACCTGAAGAACAATCAGTTCCTTGCCCTTAATGCTGTAGGTACATTTATCGGCACGAAGAACAGGAACACTTATGCCGAATATCTGAATGACGAAAAGATAGTAGATTATCAATCGGGAGTAAATGGGAAAAAGTATTCCATGATTCTTGAAGGCATTTATGAAATAGGATTTGACAATGGTGGAAGATTGAGTACAGGCATCAAACACGCACAAGGATATACGGACAATATCTACGATGGCACGCTATATTTCCAGACACAAATGAAACAAGCAGATACATACGGTTACATCCAATACCAAGGAAAATGGAAGAAGTTAGGTTATAACATTGGTTTAGGTGCTACCCGTTCATGGTTCTGTCAGGAAGGACAGAAAGACTATGAAACCTGGTCGTTCAATCCGCGCTTCAATCTGACTTATACCTTCAACAAGCATTGGAATGCTGCTTTCCAAGGAAATATAAGCACCATCAATCCTTCGCTTTCCCAATTAAGTGCCGCCGACCAACTGACCGACTCGCTGCAGATAGAAAGAGGGAACCCGAACTTGAAACCATACGATTACTATCGCACTTCATTCCGATTGAACTACAACAAGAACAAATGGAACATTGGTTTCTTTGGTAACTACACCTATCGGGATGATGCCATCATGTCGCATATTTATCATGAGAACGACAAGTTCATCCATAGCTATGCCAACCATGACGATTTCCAGAAACTGAATGTAGGAATCAACGCCCGTGTGGGTATGTTGTGGAATATGGTGCAACTGAGCGGGAGTGTCTATAGCGATACGGAGTGGAGCAATGGACTAAACTATCGGCATAAACACCATAGCATCGGATGGGACATTACGGCTATGTTGATGTACAAGAACTTTATGGCTTACGCCATGTATGGGCAAAAGAGCGACAATCTCTTTGGAGAACATCTGTCTAAAGGTGAAAAAGCGCATATCATCCAATTGCAATACCGCTTGAAGAATGTGAACCTCGGTGTGCGGATGTACAATCCTTTCGAAAACGATTATGCCCGCAAGGAAGTGGACAAGAATCAATATGCGGGATATGACTACGAATATCATATGGATGATGTAGCCCGGATGGTAACCGTTACTCTTTCTTGGAATTTCTCTTTCGGACGTGACTACAAGAGCAAAAACAAGCGTATGAGCAATAGCGATTCGGATAGTGGAGTAATGTAACTCCGCACCAGGGCTGCGGTAAATCGCCGTAGCCCTTTTTTCGTTTTTTGAGGACGATATTGGAATGAATTGATTATTTTTGCGGAAAATCAGAATTATCATGAAACCATTAACATATATCGTTCTATTATTAAGCAGTGCGACAATCCTCTTCTTCTCTTGTCACCCGCAACATTCCAATAGTGAATGGATTCGGTTGGCTGATGAGCAAGCAAGCAAAAGTACAGACAGTCTGGAAACGCTATTGAACAATGTAGAAAGGCCTTTGGAACTAAAAGGGAACGAACGATTATTATACGGTTGGCTCTCCGGATATCTGCATTATAAGAAAAATGCATCAATGATAGAAGATTCATTACTCATACCGGCAGCAGACACCTATATCGCCAACAAGGATTCAGTCCGCGAATTGCTTTCCTATCTATTAAAAGCAAAATACCTTCAATGGTCGGAGAAGCCTGAAGAGGCTTTGTCTGTCATTCAAGAAGGCTATCGCCGTGCAGAAGAGGGCAATGATACTTCTTATATGCAAAGCCTGTTGATGGAGGAAGGACGATTATATCGCTTTGTTTGGCACGACTATAAGAAATATACAGAAATACTCCGTCAAGTTATAGCTATTAAAGAAACACCAATATTGCTTTACTCATTGGGACTTGCGATGGCTTTGGAAAGAAACGACTCTTCCGTTTATTACATGAATCGTTCTGCCGAATTTTTCCTTCAAGAGAAAGACACTTCACAAGCCGTTTTCATTTATCGAAATTTGGCCAATGTACAAGCGCATCTCGGTGGAGACCAAGACCTTGTGATAAATACAGCAAGAAAAATATTGGCTTTGTCGGAAGGTATAAAATCTTATGACCATCGCGGTTCTCGTGAGGATGTGATGATTGACTCCTATCGGTCGATGATTTCCGCTTTCTTACACATAGGAAAACTGGATTCGGCACAACACTATATCGACAAGTCCTGGAAGTTGATAGATTCTGATGATACCTATTATTTGATGGAAATGAATCTATTGACAGCTTATCAGGCTATGGTTGATTATACCCAAAAAGGAACTTTCGATTTCTCCTATGCGATTGTCTATAACGATTCTCTGTGTAGGAATAAGCTGAATCAAGGAAGCACTACCTATCAGTTGAGAAATTCCAACAAGAGATTGACAGCAGAGGCTTTAGTTACAATGGTAGAGAAGCAACGCACACAGACAACCATCGGCATCATCATCGTGGTCGTATTGTTGGTAGGAATCTATGCCCGTTACCGCTATCGCCAACGCATTGCCCGACTGGCCGAAGCCGAAGAACGTATCGATACCCTCAGCCGGATGCTCGAAGACGCCCAACAAGCCACGGGCAAAGATGATGCATTCGTGAAACGGATGCTCTTGCAACAGCTAGGCGTCATCCGTCTGGTGGCAAACACACCCACCGCACAGAACCAAGCCCTGCTCCGTCGCCTTGCCGAGTTGGGCAACGACCAAGTACCCGTAGAAGAACTCATCGTGTGGGAAGACCTCTATCCACTCATCGACCGCCTCTACAACGGTTTCCACGCTCGCTTGACAGAACGCTTCGGCTCTGTCCTCATCGACAAGGAAATACAAATCTGTTGCCTCCTCTGTGCCGGCTTCTCTACCAAGGAAATCAGTGTCATCACTCATCAGAGCACTTCCTTCATCTATGTCCGCAAGACTTCCATCCGCAAGAAGCTGGGAATAGAGGAAGGGGCGGACATTGTGGAGGCGGTGAAAGGTCTTTGATGTTACTCATTAATAGAATACAACAAGGGCTTATAACATAAAAAGCGACCCGCCAGCAGTTCTTACGGGATGCTGACGGGTTCTGTTATTATTTGTTTGGTGCAAACTCCTATTTTTTGAGATAATAGCCTCCTGTTTTATCAGAGCCTTTGTATTCAATAAGGTTTTGTCCCACCAATTGTTTGAGATACCTTGTAAGGGTTGCCTTACTTTTACCTACATGAGTTATTATGGCTGTTTTCTTTATTCCAGGATTACTCTTGATAAATTCAAGAATGTCTTTTAATACATCATTTACAGGCTCATTTACAGGCTCATCACCTTTCCTATGCGGAGTAATCGAGTTCTTGAATCGAATTACAAGCGTCACTATTTTGTGTCCCACCTTGAATTCCGGAGTTGGTAAACCATATTTTTTATATTATTCATACTCATGTTTCCGCTTCGGGTTCATCGGGAACCAACCTTTCAATACACGTTCCCGTTGCTCGAATACTTCTTTGATGGTCCAGAAAGAAGAGAAGGAGAAAACACCCAGCAAGGAGGAAATCAGGATGTCGCTGATGAGTAGCGAACCGGCGATGCCAATGATGCCCAATATCAAGAAAATCCACCAACAGCGCGTACCCCAATAATACTCAGCCTTGACCACTACGGGGTGAAACAGGCCGATGATAAGGAATGTACTGATGCCGATGATGAGGCCTTCCCAATGAATTCCGTTCAATAGTTCCATTAGTCTTTACAAATAGGGATTTCTTTTTTGATGCTTTGTTCCAGTGAAATCAATGTTTCGGTAGCCGTTACACCCGGGATTTCTTGAATCTTGGCGTTCAAAAGTTCCATGAGGTGCTCGTTGTCGCGGCAATAGAGCTTGGTCAGCATGGTGTAGTTGCCGGTAGTAAAGTGACATTCGATGATTTCAGGAATCTTCTTCAGCTCCTTGACAGCTTCCTTATACATGGAGCCCTTTTCCAACTTGATGCCTACATACGTACAAGTGCGGTAACCCAAACTCTTTGGGTTGACATTGTAGCCCGAACCGATGATGACTCCCATGTCAATCAAACGCTGTACACGTTGGTGGATAGCAGCTCGGGATACACCACATTCTGTTGCAACGTCCTTGAACGGGATGCGGGCGTTTTGCGAGATTATTTCTAATATTTGTCTGTCAAGTTTATCAATTTTCTCCATAATAGTTCGATTTAAAGTTTATCATTTTGTAAGCAAATATAAGAGTTTGTTTTGAATATCTGCATTCCAGAATGAGAAAAAACTTGTATTATTCGAGAAAATGTGTGATTTTTTAGCCTTTTTTGCAAATCAGACGATGTTTAGGCATTTTCGGTTGGTGTATGTTTAACCAACACTTTGTCAATTCGGGCTCCGTCCATGTCGACAATCTCCAGTTGAAAATCGTTCCATTGCAAGGTCTCGCCGGCTTGTGGAATGTGTCCCAATTGTTGCAGGATGAGTCCGCCCAGCGTGTTGAAGCTGGATTCGGAATACAAGTCCTCGCAATCAAAATGCTTCAGGAAGTCATAGAAAGAACATTGTCCGTCGATAAACCAACTGCCGTCCTTCCGTGGAAGAATATCGGGTTCTTCTGCTTCGTTGGGAAGTGAACCGACCAGCGCTTCCAATATATCCTTGATGGTAATGATGCCTTGCAAGCTTCCGAACTCGTCACAAATCAGTCCGTACTTGATGTGGCTCTTGCGTATCAACTCCAGTGACTTGTAGACGTCCATGCTTTCGTGGAAGTATTGGGCAGGGCGGATGACATCCCTCAGGTTGAATGAACGGTGCTGTACCTTGCCGAAGAGGTCCTTGAGATACACTACTCCCACAATGTCGTCCAAAGTACGGTTGCGGGTGATGGGGTAGACTTGATAAAGATGCTCGCATACCACCTGGAAGATTTCTTCATTGGGCATGTCGATGTCGATGGACACAATGTCGTTCCGGTGCGTCATGATGGTGTTCACTCCCCGGTCGCCCAGCGAGAATACGCGGTCTACGATTTCTTGTTCCACTTCCTGCACTTCGCCGCTTTCGGTACCTTCATCAATCATCGACTTGATTTCTTCTTCGGTCACCTTCTCGCCGTTGGTGTCGATGTTCAGCAAGCTGAAGATAAGTGAAGTACTTTTAGCCAATAACCAGACAAAGGGAGAAGCGATGATGGAAAGCCAATACATGGGGCGTGCCAAGCATTTGGCTACACGTGAAGAAGCGCTCATGCCGATGCGTTTGGGCACCAGTTCGCCAAACAGGATGGTGAGGTAAGTCACGAACATGACGATAAGTGCCTGAGCTGTGATACGGGCGTATGCCGCCGGGAATCCCCATTCGGTCAATACGACACCGAAATCATCGGCCAGTGCATCGCCTGAATAGATACCGGTGAGGATACCGATGAGGGTGATGCCTATCTGTACGGTGGAAAGGAACTTGTCCGGGTCATTGGCCAGTTTCAAGGCAATTCGAGCCGAGTGGTTTCCTTTGCGTGAATCGTTTGTCAGGTTGCTTTTACGGGCCGATATCACGGCTATTTCGGACATAGAGAATATACCGTTCAGCAAGATAAGGGCAAGAATGATAATAAATTCCATATTGTGTTGATGATTTAAGCAGCAAAGATAGGAAGAAAAGAGCATATCGGTATCGTTTTAGCTTTTTTTATCAAAAAGAAACGAAGTTCTGTGCAGGAAGTGTTATCTTTGTGGGTGAATCAAAAAAGATAAGAAATGCATCATCCGTTGGAATTGTTCAAGTATTGCCCCAAGTGCGGTTCTCCTGCATTTGTGGAGAATAACGAAAAGTCAAAGCGTTGTGAGGATTGTGGCTTTGTGTATTATTTCAATGCCAGTTCGGCGACGGTTGCCTTCATCCTGAATGAGAAGGAAGAATTGTTGGTGTGTCGTCGAGCCAAGGAGCCCAAGAAAGGTACATTGGATTTGGCAGGTGGATTTGTTGACCGTTTCGAGACCGGTGAAGAAGGTGTAGCCCGTGAGGTGTTGGAAGAAACGGGATTGGAAGTGGTCGAAGCCCGGTATCAGTTCTCATTGCCGAATACGTATTTGTATTCCGGCTTTCTGGTGCATACACTCGACCAGTTTTTCCTTTGCCGGGTGAAAGACGACGGATGTGTGCAAGCCATGGACGATGTGGCGGATTCATTTTGGGTACCTTTGCGCGATGTCAACCCGGAGGAATTCGGATTGGATTCCGTGCGTGAGGGAGTCAGACGATTTTTGAAAGAACATAACATAACCAAATAGAAGATGAAGAAAAGAACCATTTGGGTGGCTGCCCTGATGAGCCTTTCCGTTTCGGGCATGGCACAACAGGTATTGCCGAAAGATGTGGCGGGGGATAAGGAGTATGCCCGCATTTGTAAAGAGTACGAGCTGAGAGCGGAAAACAGCATCGAGTTGTTGGAAGCTTATTTGAAGCAATATCCGGATTCAAGACATACCAATCGGGTAGAGTCGATGATGGCTTCCGTCTATTTCGAGGAAGGGAAGTATCAAGAAGCAATCGCTCTCTACCAATCCTGCGATTTGGATGCCTTGGCCGACAAAGAACGTGATGAGGCGGTATTGAAATTGGCAACGGCTTACCTGAAAGTGGGTAATTTACAAGAAGCGACCGTTTGGTTTACGTTGCTGAAGGACATCAGCAAGACGCATCAGGCGGATGCCGTTTATCACTTGGGATACATCGACTATGTGGAAGGCCGATACGACCAAGCTTTGAAAGCGTTTACTTCCTTGCAACGGGATGACGTGTACGATGCGTTGGTTCCTTACTATATAGGTGAAATTCATTTGCTTCGTGGAGCCTATCAGCAAGCGGATGAGGTGGCATCGGACTATTTGCGTCATTTTGCCGGACACAAGGACGAAGCGGAAATGATGCGTGTCCAGGGGGAAGCCCGCTATGGATTGAAAGACTATTTGGGAGCCGTATCTTCGTTGGAAGGATATATGGCTTCTACCAATCAACCTCAACGCAAGGCGATGTATGAACTGGGGATGAGCTATTACCATACCGGTGCCTATTCGAAAGCAACGGAAATGTTGGGTAGAACCACTTTGGAGCCAGATGCATTGGCACAGAACGCTTCGCTTCACATGGGTTTGGCCTATTTGCAATTGAAGGACCGTCACCAAGCCCGAATGGCTTTTGAACAGGCATCCATCAGCGATGCGGACAAGGCGGTGAAGGAGCAGGCCTTGTACAATTATGCGTTGTGCATCCACGAAACCTCTTATTCACCGTTTGCCGAGTCGGTGACGGTTTTTGAACGCTTCTTGAACGAATTCCCGAATTCCAGATACCGTGAAAGAGTGAACGACTATCTGGTGGAAACCTATATGAATACCCGAAGCTACGATGCGGCATTGAAGTCCATTGCCAAGATTTCGAAGCCGGGTCCACGTATCATGGAAGCCAAGCAGAAGATTCTCTTCCGATTGGGTACCCAAGCCTTTGCCAATGCTCAGTTTGCGGAAGCCTTGCAATACTTCAACCGTTCGTTGGAAATCGGACGATACAATACAGCCACACAGGCGGAAGCTCATTATTGGAGAGGAGAAGCGAACTATCGATTGGAAAACTATAAAGCTGCCGGACAGGACTTGCGTCGGTTTGTCGAGTTGTCAACCAACAAGCGGAGTCAGGAATATGGCTTGGCTCTTTACAATCTGGGTTATACCGATTTCAAGCAAAAGAACTATTCCGGTGCCTTGAACTGGTTCAGCCGTTTTGTAAATGAAGGAGCAAATGACAATAAGCAAGTGTTGGCAGATGCCTACAACCGTATGGGGGACTGTAATTTCTATGCACGCAAGTTCGATGATGCCCGCCGAAGCTATGACAAGGCCGAACAGGTAGACCCGTCGTTGGGTGACTATTCCTTGTATCAGGAAGGTTTCGTGATGGGTTTGCAACGGGACTATAACGGTAAGATTCAAGCCTTGAACCAGTTGATAACCAACTATCCGCAATCGCAATACATCGACGATGCCTTGTATGAACAGGGACGTGCTTTCGTGCAGATGGAAGACAATGCCAATGCCATTGAACGTTTCCAATTGTTGGTGAAGAACTTCCCGCAAAGCAACATGGCACCTAGAGCGGCCAATGAAGTGGGATTGTTGTACTATCAGACAGACAAGTATCCGGAAGCCATTGCGGCTTACAAGGAAGTCATCAAGAACTATCCGGGTAGTGAGGAAGCCCGTTTGGCACAGCGCGACTTGAAGTCCATTTACATCGACTTGAACAAGGTGGATGAATATGCCGACTTTGCATCGACCATTCCGGGAGGTGCCAACTTTGATGTGAATGAACGCGATTCGTTGACTTATGTAGCGGCTGAACGTGTATACATGCGTGGTGAGACAGCCGATGCCCGCAATAGTTTCCTCCGTTATCTGCAAACCTTCCCGGAAGGTGCATTCAGCTTGAATGCCAATTACTACATCGGTTTGATTGATTACAACCAGCAGAATTACGCTAGTGCGGCTCCTTATCTGAACAAGGTACTCGAATATCCGAACAACAAGTATTCGGAAGAAGCCATGATGATGAGTGCAGAGATCGCTTATTTGAATAAGGATTATGCCCAGTCATTGGAATGGTACAAGCTTTTGAAGGATAGAGCTTCTACACCGGAACGTCGACAGATGGCAGCAACAGGCATGCTCCGTAGTGCGGCCATGTCGGGCAATGGAGAAGAAACCATCTTGGCGGCAACGGCGGTATTGGCGGATGCCAAGGTCGCTCCGGAACTCGAAAGCGAAGCCCGTTACTATCGTTCGAAGGCTTTGGTGGAAGCGAATCAGTTGGCTCATGCTGTTGCCGATTGGGAAGCATTGGCCAAGGATACCCGTAATGTATATGGTGCCGAAGCCAAGTATCGTCTGGCTCAATACTTGTTTGATAGCGGAAAGACCAAAGAAGCCGAACAGGAAGTGTTGAACTATCTGGAAGTAAGTACACCGCATGCCTATTGGTTGGCCAGAAGCTTTGTCTTGTTGTCGGACATCTATGCAAAGCTCGACCGCAAGTTGGAAGCCCGTCAGTACTTGCTCTCGTTGAAGCAGAACTATCAGGCAGACGATGACATTGCCGGTATGATTGAGAGCCGATTGGAGAATTTGAAGGAATAAAAAATGAATGGTATGAAAAAGAAACTCGTTATATTAAGTATAGGAATGTTGCCTTTGTTGGCAGCTCATGCCCAAGAACAAGATACGACACTTGTCCGTACGGTGGTGGTAGAAAATCAGTACAACCCGACCGTGATGGATGCTTCGAAAATCAATGTCCTTCCTAAGGTAGAAGAACCTACCGTACCGAAGACACACATCGATTATGCCACTTCCCTTCGCCCGGTATCTGCCTGGAATTACCAAGCCATGCAACCCATCGTGAAGGATTGGAAAGCGGATGCCGCTTACCGTGGATATCTTCGTGCCGGATATGGGAATAATGGAAATGTAGATGCCCGGTTGGGATATTTGTGGGATATCTCGAAGAATGACCGATTGAATCTGGCTGCATCGTTTGATGGTTGGAATGGTGATTTGAACGGTTGGAGTTGGCAAAATCAAGATTGGAGTGGAGAGAAATGGGCTTCCCGAATGTATAATACGAAAGTAGGCATGGATTACAGCCACGCTTTCAAGAAAGTGAACTTCCTGCTGGGCGGTGATTATCATTCGCGGGTGTTCAATTACATGACACCTAGGTTCTTTAATGGAGATGCGAACCCTTTGATTGATGGCTATTTCAACAAGCAGCATCAGACTTTTGCCAATGCATACATCGGTCTTGCATCTACCGATGAGGATATGCCTGTTCAGTTCGAAGCGCAAGCGGGTATCCGATATTTCGATGAGAAGCATCCGAAGCACGATTATCATCCTGACTTGATGGAAACAGAAACGAATGTCTTTGTTAAAGGCAATGTCTGGAAGAAATTGAATGATGAAAATAGCTTGGGTATCGGGTTGAATTTTGATAATTATAGTCAGTCTACAGATTGGGCGGATGAAGTGATGGCAATTGAATTCAATCCATATTATGCAAAGCAGAACGATACATGGAAAGTGCGTATCGGTGCTCATTTGGATTGGGTAGGAAGGGAAGTATCCAATTCCGTAGACAATTACGACAAGTTCTATGTTTCTCCGGATGTCCATGTGGAATATTTGTTTTCGGACAGTTATGTGCTCTATGCTAAGGCTGGCGGAGGAAGACAGATTTCCAGCTTGTATGAATTGATGGATATCGCCCCTTATTTGGTGGAACATGGTGTGGTGCCTACTTACATGACCTTCGATGCAGCTCTTGGTCTGAAGGCTTCTCCTGCCGATGGTTGGTGGTTCAATCTCAGCGGAGGCTATCAGATTCGGGAGAATGACGTATGTCTGTATACCCGCACAGGTTCTGGTTTTGATATGAATAATATGGTAGGAGACACCAAGGTGTTCTATGCAACCGCTGAGTTGAAACATGATTATAAGGACTTGTTTGATTTCTCTCTGAAGGGCACTTATTATCATTGGGATTGGGAAGGTGAATTGATGTTTGAAGGAAGTATTGAATCGATGCTTGAAGATGCATTGTCTTTGAAGCCGGAATTGGAAGTCATGGCTGAAGTAGGATTCAAGCCTATCCAAGGATTGAGAGTTAACGTAGGCTACGAATATGTGAAGCGTGCCGAAGATGTACATGACCCGGTCAATAACCTTTATGCCGGTGCTGACTATGCCTTGTTGAAGAACTTGAGTGTCTTTGCCAAGTTTCATAATCTTCTCAATAAAGAGTATATGAAGATTGATACTTATCCGGCTCAGAAATTGAACTTCTTGGCAGGTCTTTCGCTTCAATTCTAAGCAAAATAGCCTCGATTTAAGCAATTTTAAGAAAAAAAGCAGAAACATACCTTATTATATAGGTGTGATTCTGCTTTTTTTTCTACTTTTGCCCCCAAATTAATTTGAACATGCAGAAAAACCTTGTGATAGTAGAGTCTCCCGCCAAGGCAAAAACCATTGAAAAGTTCTTGGGGGATGAGTATAAAGTTCTTTCCAGTTACGGACACATCCGCGACTTGAAGAAGAAGGAATTTAGTATTGATGTAGCAAAAGGCTACCAACCTACTTACGAAATACCGGAAGACAAAAAGAAGTTGGTGAAGGAACTGAAAGCCGAAGCCAAGAAAGCCGATATGGTTTGGCTCGCATCCGATGAGGACCGCGAAGGAGAAGCCATATCCTGGCACTTGTTCGAAGTGCTGGGATTGGACCCGAAGAAGACCAAGCGTATCGTATTTCATGAAATTACCAAGTCGGCTATCCTGAAAGCGATAGAGAACCCGCGTGACATTGATGTCAATTTGGTGAATGCGCAACAGGCCCGTCGTGTACTCGACCGCATTGTAGGTTTTGAACTTTCGCCGGTGTTGTGGCGTAAGGTGAAACCGGCTTTGTCGGCTGGACGTGTGCAGTCGGTGGCTGTCCGCCTGATTGTGGAACGTGAACGCGAAGTGAATGCTTTCGTGAGTGAATCGTGGTATAAGGTAACCGCCGTATTCGAAGCACCGGAAGAAAACGGTGAGAAGGTGGAAGTGAAGGCCGAATTGGGTAGCCGTTTCAAGAGCAAGGAAGATGCACGTGCATTCTTGGAAACTTGCAAGGATGCAACGTTCAAGATAACAGACATTGTGACGCGTCCGTCGAAGAAATCACCGGCACCTCCGTTCACTACCTCTACCTTGCAACAGGAAGCAGCCCGCAAATTGGGCTTCTCCGTTTCGCAGACCATGGTGGTGGCTCAGCGCTTGTATGAAAGCGGACAAATCACTTACATGCGTACCGACTCTGTCAACCTTTCGGATTTGGCATTGGCTACCAGCCGTCAGACCATTACGGAATTGATGGGCGAGAATTATGTGAAGACCCGTCAGTTTGCGACCAAGAGCAAGGGCGCTCAGGAAGCGCACGAAGCCATCCGTCCGACTTATATGTCCAATGAAACCATCAATGGAACGGCACAGGAACAGAAGCTGTACGAGTTGATTTGGAAGCGCACCATTGCTTCCCAAATGGCAGATGCCGAATTGGAAAAGACCACCGCAACGATTGCTATCAGCAATAGCGATGAAGTCTTTGTGGCAACCGGTGAAGTCATTACCTTCGACGGTTTCTTGCGTGTATACAAGGAATCGTACGACGATGAAAACGAACAGGAAGACGAAAGCCGTTTGTTGCCTCCATTGGCCATTGGCCAGATTCTGGGAAAGACGGCGATAGCTGCTACCCAACGTTTCAGCTTGTGTCCTCCTCGCTATACAGAAGCCAGCTTGGTCCGCAAACTGGAAGAATTGGGCATCGGCCGTCCGTCTACCTATGCACCGACCATTTCTACCGTTCAGCAGAGAGGCTATGTGGAAAAGGGCAACAAGGAAGGTGTGAAGCGTGCGTATGATGTGTTGACCTTGAAGAACAACAAGATAACCGAAGCCACCAAGAGCGAAATGACGGGCAATGAAAAAGCCAAGTTGCTTCCTACCGATGTGGGTATTGTAGTCAACGACTTCTTGATGGAATACTTCCCGGGCATCATGGACTATAACTTTACCGCCAGTGTAGAAAAGGAATTCGACGAAGTGGCGGATGGCGAAAAGGAATGGACAGGTATGATGGATGTCTTCTATAAGGAGTTCCATCCGTTGGTAGACATGACCATGAACACCAAGACCGAACATAAGGTGGGTGAGCGTATCCTCGGTGCAGACCCGACCAGCGGAAAGCCTGTCTCGGTAAAGATTGGCCGTTATGGCCCGATTATCCAGATAGGTTCGGTAGAAGACGAAGAAAAGCCGAAGTTCGCCCAATTGCCGAAGGGCATGGCATTGGAAACCATTACCTTGGAAGAAGCGTTGGAATGCTTCAAGTTGCCTCGTGATTTGGGTGAATTCGAAGAAAAGAATGTCTCGGTTGGTGTAGGCCGTTTCGGTCCATACGTCCGTCACAACAATGCGTTTGTTTCGATTCCGAAGGGAACTGACCCGATGAGCGTTACTTTGGAAGATGCCATTGCATTGATTCTTTCGAAGCGTGAAGCGGCTGAAAACAAGGTGATCAAGACCTTCGATGCAGAACCGGGATTGCAGATTCTGAACGGTCGATACGGCCCTTACATTACTTACGAAAAGAAGAACTACAAGATTCCTGAAAATGTAGAGCCGAAAGACTTGAACCTGGAAGCTTGTTTCAAGGTGATCGAATTGCAGAAGGCCAAGGGAGAAGTCAAGAAACCACGCTATAACAAGAAGAAATGATACGTATCTTTCTACTCGGGTATATGGGGGCGGGTAAGACGACGCTTGGAAAGGCGTTTGCCCGTGCCTTGGGATTGACTTTTGTCGATTTGGACTGGTATATCGAGGAACGATACCACAAGACCGTGCGACAAATCTTTGCCGAACGGGGCGAAGACGGCTTCCGTGAGTTGGAAAAGCGGATGTTGCACGAGGTTGGCGATTTCGAGGATGTGGTCATCTCGGTAGGAGGGGGAACCCCTTGCTTCTTCGACAACATGGACTACATGAACCAAGCGGGCGAATCCGTCTTTCTGGATGTGGATGTCAAGGTATTGTTCCGTCGTTTGAAAGTGGCCAAGCAGCAACGTCCCTTGTTGGCCGAAAAGACCGACGAGGAACTGATGAATTTCATCGTGGAAGCACTTCAGAAACGATTGCCCTACTATACCCAAGCGAAGCATGTATTCAATGGCGAGCAACTGGAAGACCGCCATCAGATACAGCAATCGGTAGAACGATTAAAAGAACTGTTAAAGTTATGAAGAAAGAAAAACTGACCGTAATAAAGGTAGGTGGCAAGATAGTGGAGGAAGAGGCTACACTGAACCAGTTGTTGCAGGATTTCTCGGCCATCGAAGGATATAAGGTGCTGGTGCATGGAGGTGGCCGTTCGGCTACAAAATTGGCCGCACAATTGGGTATTGAGAGCAAGATGGTGAATGGCCGTCGAATAACCGATGCCGAAACCTTGAAGGTGGTAACCATGGTCTATGGTGGCTTGGTGAACAAGAACATCGTGGCAGGCTTGCAGGCTAAGGGCGTGAATGCCATAGGCTTGACAGGTGCCGATATGAATGTCATCCGTTCGGTGAAGCGTCCCGTAAAGGACGTGGATTACGGCTTTGTAGGCGATGTGGAGAAGGTAAATGCCGAGCTGTTGGGAAACCTTATCCGTCAAGGTGTAGTGCCTGTGATGGCTCCGTTGACCCACGACGGCAAGGGCAGTATGCTCAATACCAATGCCGATACCATCGCCGGGGAAACCGCCAAGGCATTGGCCGAATTGTTCGATGTCACATTGGTATTCTGCTTCGAGAAGAAGGGTGTACTCAGCGATGAAAACGATGACGATAGTGTGATTCCTGTCATCACTCCCGAACTCTTTCAGGAATATGTACAGAAAGGCATCATCCAAGGCGGCATGATTCCAAAGCTTGAAAACTCTTTCTCGGCCATCGATGCAGGTGTATCACAAGTGGTGATTACCTTGGCTTCGGCTATCCATCAACAGGGTGGAACGGTCATCAAGAAATGAAAGATGTAACGATGTAACATTGTAACATAGCCTGTATTTTTCCGTATACCTATAAAGTATATAAATATACAATAATTATTATATTATTTTACTATTAGGTGATTGACTATTTTGGAGAAGCGTCATGTTACAATGTTACATTTGTTACATTTGCACATAATCGTTCCTACAGGTATCTGTGGAAGGGGTAGGTGTAACAAACCATCAAAAATCAGTGCGGAAATTCTTCAGCTCGGCTCTCAAACTGTGCGCTTTTCCCTCCGTCAGTTCGTCCAAAATCTCCCAAAACTTCGGTCCATGGTTCATTTCCCGGGTATGAGTGAGTTCATGGAGTAAAACGTAATCCATCAGGTGTGGAGGAAGCAGCATCAGGTAGCAGGACAGATTGATGCTTCCGGTGGCCGAGCAACTGCCCCAACGGCTCTTGCTTCCCGTGATTTTCACTTTCTTGTATTTGAACCCATAGTGCTCTGCCAGTTCGCCCAATAAAGGCGGAAGGTAGGCTTGTGCGCTTTTCTTCAGGGCGCGGAGGATGGCATTGCGAAGCAAATCCTGTACGGCTTTCTGCGAGAAATCCACGAAGGGAGGACAGAAGATGGTGATTCCTTCCTCGTCCGAACGAAGCGTGAAACGCGAATATCGGCCTAGCTCCATGTGTAGCTTGAAGCAAGGCGTATCGAGTCGGAAGTTCAAGTCCAATGCCTGGGGTACTACTTTCTTCCAATTCTCCAACAAGCGGGGACGGTATTCTTCAATCACCTCCATCACCTTCGATGTCAGGCATCGGGGAGGGACGGTGACGTGCAGCCCGTCGGGTTTGGTGCGCATGCTGATGTTCCGTGCCGTCAGTCGGGTACGGATGATGATTTGTCCGAAGTCGGTATCGGTGATGACTCTTTTGGTTGCCATAATCGTCTGATGTCCGGTTTAAGGGTGTGCAGGAGTTTCCTCGAACACCACCTCGTCATTCGTTTTCTTGACGAGTACCTTGCTGCCTTCCTTGCTCAAGTTGAATGGAGTGGCGGCATCGGTCTCATTGTCTACAATCAACAAGACATGTTCCTCGGCAAAACGCTTGATGTCACAGGTCATCACGCTATCGCTTACGATGCCCTTCGAGAGCAGGCTGTCATTGACATAGATGCTGATGTCTTCTCCGGCGAAGTCGGTCGTGAGCTCGATGTGGTATTCCCCTGCGTAGGTTTTCTTTTTCTCGGCATCCCGTTTGAAGGTATATGCCAGGTAGAGGAAAAGGACGGTGATTGCCATGACGGCAATGAACAAAACGGCGTTGAGAGCCATGAAATTCTTATGGATATTGCTTCTTTTTCTGCTCATAGGATGATAAGTTTTTGCAAAACTATAAAAAAATCGGGGAAAATATTGTGGCACTGATGGATAATTTGTACATTTGCACCGAAATGGATGAATGGTGGGGCTTGATTAAAGCCCTTTTTTTATTCTTAATAGTTTATAAATGATAGATAGAAACGTTGTAAGCGGGATTGTAAACGAATGGCTGGAAGATAAGG
>JAFTTU010000024.1 GCA_017466635.1 Bacteroides sp. | reverse complement strand
CGATGAACTTGGCAGGTACCTTGCCGGTCTTGGCGTAGGCACGGAGAGCGGCGATGTTCTTCTTGTTCAAGTCGGACATTTGGATACCGTTCACTTCCATCTTGAGGAATGCTTTCACGGCACCCATTACACCACCGGCCTGAGCAAAGCCTTGAGCTTCGCGAACGGTAGCAACTTCCATCTGATGTGGTTGTACAAATTCGGTATTGATATCGTATGCCTCCATCAATGCACCGATTTCGTCAAAAGTCATCACGAAGTCCACTTCTTCATCGCGTTGTGCTTCCTTGCGCTTGGCGATACATGGGCCAACGAATACCACCTTGGCATCCGGATATTTCTTCTTGGCGATGCGGGCGGTGTAGTACATCGGCGAGCGGGTGCTTGATACATAAGGAGCCATTTCAGGCACGTGCTTGTTCACCAATTCGATGTATGAAGGACAGCACGAAGTGGTCATAAAGGCCTGGCCTTCGGCAATCTTTTCAAGAAGTTCATGTCCTTCCTTTTCGGTGGTTTCCATGGCACCTTCCGCTACTTCGAGCACATCGTGGAAGCCCATGAGCTTGAAGGACCCATACACTTGTTCGATGCTGGTGCTGAACTGGCCGAGGATAGCTGGAGCTACACAAGCTACTACCTTTTCACCACGACGGATGCTTTGCAATACATCGAATACCTGTGAGATGCTGAAGATAGCACCGAACGGACAAGCGTTCATACACTTTCCGCAATAGATACACTTGCTTTCGTCGATGTGTTCGATACCGCGTTCGTCCTTGCTGATGGCTTTCACCGGACAAGCTTCTTCGCATGGCACCGGGATATAAACGATGGCATGATACGGGCAGCTCTTGTGACAGATACCGCAACTCACACAAGTGTCATGGTCAATCCATGCCTTACCGGTCTTGGCGCTGACGTGGATAGCTCCCTTCGGACAGTTATATTGACAATGACGGGCTGTACAGCCTCGGCAAAGGTCAGTAATTTCATAATTGATTTGGACGCAAGCCGAGCAGGCCTCATCTACCACACACATGATTTCATCTTTCGGATGACCGTTGTCTGCACGGTCCATCGCCATCTTGGCGTATTCAGACAATGGAGTCAATTCGTCGGTTTCATCCTCCATGTTCAAGCCCAACAGAGGCAATGATTTGTACTTCCACACGGCACGCTCTTTATGTACACAACAACGGCCGGCATGCTTGGAGTGTTTCGGACTCAGTTGTAAAGGCAATCGGTCGATGTCTTCACTGGTCAGTTTGTCATTCTTCCACAGCTTGATCAGTTCGGTCAAGAGTCTGTGGCGAACCATCATAAGATTGTTAGCCATAATAGGATAAGGTTAGTTATTCATGCGACAAATATAGGTAAAAAAGTACATTCCATCGTACAAAATAACCGAATAATTATATGCCGATGGCTAAAAATGCGATTGTTGTATGGAATAGGCTAGAATGGGGAAACTTTTTTGGTCCGAAAAGATTCTCTGGCCTTTCGTGCATACAATCGTTTGACCTCGTCAGTCAATGTCGAAACATTGACGAAGCTCCGGGTTTCATCAGGATATTTGGCCAGAGCGGTGGCAAGCAACCAGGCCATCCCCATCCGTACATAATAAGGAGAAGGCAGGTTGGTGTATTCGGAATGAATGCTCGGCAGGTCTATCTTCTCCAGTTGTTGGAAAATGGCGGTCAACCATTCCTCTTTCATGAGATAACACATCGAGATCACAATGGCAAAACGTACCTCGAACTCCTGCTTGGACTGGAAGTAAGGCAACAGGAACCCCCACAAGGTTTGTGAAGGTACTTTCATCGCCCACTTGGCATTGCAACAAAAGGAATCACATACCGCCCAATTGTCGAGCACGGGAATGTATGCCTTCAAGTATTCCAAACGTTCATCCAGGGAGCATTTCAGTGCATTGATGGTCAATCCCCAGATAAGCGTTTCCTCATAAGTCAGACTGAAGCGGTCTTTATCATACTCCTGCTTACAGGCACTGATGAAAGATGAAGCATCGCCTTGTCTGACTAGTTCCTTTGCCACTTGCTTCATCTCTGGTAAATGCAGCCCGAGTATTCTTCGCTCTGGCAAGGCATTGATGATGCGGATATGCCCTTGTCGATACTTTTCCTCGTTCAGAAAACGTTCGCTAATCAGTGGAGTGAGTCTTTCTTCTATCATAATCTTCCTTTTCTCATTCACTTTTTACTACGTCCGCCGGATTTTCGTTCGCGGCTTTCCATACCCGATAGCCGATGCATAATGTTACTAATGCCGATACTCCAATGAAGATGCTCAGGAATACCCAAAGGCTGATTTCTGTCTGTCGGCTATAACTTTCCAACCAACGCTTCATCAGTGCATAGCCGATGGGGAAGGCGATGACGGATGCCACCAGGACTTGTGTCATGTATTGCTTGACGAATATCGAGAGAATGTCCTTCACTTGTGCGCCGTGCACCTTTCGGATGGCGATTCCTTTGCGATGTTGTTCGCATGATTGCACTATCAGGGCATAGATGCCGAACAAGGCTATCAACATGCTCACGATGGTAGTGATGCCGAGGAGTTTCAGCAAATTGTTTTCCGACTTCAAGTACCCTTCGTATTTCCGTTCTCCATCCTCGTAAGTGAAGTCAGGATATTCTTCATCCTTGAAGGCATCGGTGATGGATTTCATCAGATTGTCATAATCACCGTTGTATCGGAGGGCGATGTACTGGCGTGTATTTCTGACGGGGAAGAATCCGAATGGTTGCACCTTTTCGGTCGGAGCTTGGCTTTGATAGTCTTGGATGATACCTTTGATGCGAAATGTCTCATTGATGGTTTTTCCTATCGGCTCTTCCATGTTCAGTTGCTTGGCAAAGGTTTCGTTGATGAAGATTTCGTCTTTGCCGAGGTCGAAGGAGGCAGGGCCTTCCTTCATTTTCAATCCATAGAAGCGTGCGATGCTGTCGTTCAATTGGAGTATGTGGAAAGAAATGTCCTTTGCGTCTTCAGGCTTTCCTTCCCATTCCATGGCCGTATTGCCGGACATTCCCCATCCTGGAGGAAACAATGGGTCTTCTACGGGGATGGCTTGAGTGATGCAAGGCAATTCGTTCAGGAGGGCAACCGCTCTGTCCCGTTCAACACGTGTCATTAACCAACCGATTTGTTTGCGCTGGATGTTGATGTCCGAATGGGTCAGATAATGAATTTGTTTCATCATGACTACCGAGCAGAAAATGAACAATGTGCTGAATACCAGTTGCACACAGACGCTGACCAAACGGAAGTAGTTCTTGGGATGGCGTGACGTCGGAGTAATCTGTGATGCCAAAGTCTTCTTCTTTACATAAAGAATAGGTATGAGTGAAAGGATGGCCGAAAGGGCGATGATGAACAAGATGAGATAACCACATGCCTGATAGATACTGAGTCGGGCAACCTTGATGATAGCCAGCTCCATGAAGGTGGCCATGCTCAGCTCGACGAATAACATCCCCGCAAACCATGCACCGAACAGAAGAAGCATGTATTCGGTCATTAACTGACAGCCCATCTGCCAACCCGATGAACCATATACGGTGCGGAGTGCGAGCGTACGGCCTCGGGATTGAAGACGGCTGATGAATAAGGTCAGGTAATTGAGCAAGGCGCATACCATAATGAGTATAGAGGCCATGGTAAAGAGACGGACATCTTCCAGACGTACGTTCAACGCAGCTTCGGGATGGGTATAGCGCATCTCTTTCAATGGCGTCCATACGTCGAATACATTTTTCCATGGACCTGAAACAATGGTGTCCGTCTTCATCTTTTCGATGAAACGTTGGTGGTCGATGTCCGGCAGGAGCATGGCGTAAGTGTTGTACATGGAAGCATTCCAGGCATTGTCCACTTTGGCTTGTGCAATCACATCGAACTTGAAATTGGAATGTTCAGGCCAATCCTTGAATACACCGGCGATTTCATATTCCCGATTGTTCTGGGTCTTTACTTTTAGTCCGATGGGTGACATGTTGCCACATACGGCTTTGGCCACATGCTCGGCTATGGCAATCTTGTTTTCTCCCCATCGGCTCATATCCTTTTCTCCTTCTACCCATTCGAAATCGAACATTTTCAGGGCTTCCGGACTTACAGAGTAGGAATAAGTCTTCTTTGGGAAAGGAATGCCGTTGACGGTAGGCCCGTGAAGACTTAAATAACGGGTGAGGCAGGCTGCTTCCACTTCCGGGTGTGTGTGCATCAGATATTCGGCCAAAGGTCCCGGAGTGATGCTGGAAACTCCACCGAAAGAACTGGTTTGCCGTACCCGATAGATACGGTCGGCATTCTTTTGGAAGGCATCGTACGTCATTTCGTAATGGTTCCAATATATGGAAAGGGCTACACTGGCAAATCCTATCGCCAACCCTAATACGCTGACGAGACTCTGTGTTCTGTACTTCAACAGGTTGCGCACGGCAACTTTCAAATAGTGTGTAATCATGCTTCAAAGATATAAATAATTGTCCGTTTCTATGTTGATTATACAGCAAAAATCGTGCCAGAACGTTAATTTGTTGATTGTGAAGGGAGAAGCTGAAAATAGGGGTGAGGAAAAGTGTGCGATTCCGCACATTTTTCGTGCGAAATCGCACACTTGATACAACGGGTTTGGTTAAAAAGTGTTTCTTTTGATGTGGGGTGAGGTAATAAATCTTTATGCTACAACTGCTGTATGTATAGAGTGAATGCATGTTAATCACCGGTGACTTATGTCAGTCTCACTTGATGCCGGAAGCAGATGTGTGTATCGTCTCACTCTAATGATACAATCGTCTAACTAAAGTGATACGGGTATCTCACTGGAGTAATACGGTTGTATCACTTGGGTGAGACGGTCTACAAGTTTGAAAGAGAAGGGCAATTTGTATGCTACCATATGCCGGTATGGGGAAGTTTGGCGATGTGTTGGCTTCATCGGGAGTGGAGCGAGTGCATACCAAGCTAGGCAACCTATACAAGTTGAAGAGAGTGGATGCTGGTGAATAGGGTGAAGGGTTTGGGAAGTGACATGATTGGTAGGACAATATTCCCTGTTCGTCTATTTTTTTAGAATAAGGCATAAACAAATTCTATATTTGTAGTTCTAATCTTATAAATAATTATTTATGCTCAAACAGAAATTAATTTTAGCAGTATGTGTATTGGCTACTATATTCGTAGCATGCAATAATGATGGTGAAGATGAAACTGCGGTGGAAGAAACCTATCCGGTGGAACTTTCCATATCTTTCCCGGAAAAGAGTCAGGAATTCGAATGTCAAGGTTCGAACGGAATTCGTGAAATTGCTGCTCTCCGTACGGATACCCGATATGCCGACAAGATTGTCCTTTCCCAATCGGGTGGGGATATTTATGTAACTACTTCTGAAGAAGAAATTGATGAAGAAACCGAATTTGCATTCCTTTATCCAGCTTCCGCTTCAACGGTTGCTACCAGTGATACCTTGACACAAGTGCTTTACATAGACAGACAGAACGGTACATTGGAAGGACTTGCTGATTTTGATTATACATGGGGTACGTACACTTACGACATGGAAGAGGAAGACTATACCTCGACTGTTGTCATGACTTCCTTGATGAGTTTCTGCAAGTTCCGCTTTACGGAGAATGGATGTCCCATAGAGCGTATTTCGCAAGTCATTGTGACTAGTCCTACGGATAGCCTTCATGTGGTAGC
Source organism: Bacteroides sp. (assembly GCA_017466635.1). GTDB lineage: Bacteria > Bacteroidota > Bacteroidia > Bacteroidales > Bacteroidaceae > Phocaeicola. Next base: position 1,248 of record JAFTTU010000024.1, on the reverse strand, counting down.
TAAACTGGACTTGAACGATGGTGATGTGAGTAGTCTGAATACCGGAAGCATGGTAATACAGAGCGAACAAGGGCTTTTGGATGAAGTCTATGTTGCTTTCTTCCCGATGGAAACAGCCTTGCATTTTACGGTCTCTACCCGTGATGGAAAGAGCTACGAGGCGGTGCTTCCGGAAGTGATGGAGTTCAGGGCGGGCGAAACCTATGTTTATACCGACATCGCTTGTTCGGCCTTGAAACCTGCTCATATCGGTGATTATTATTACAATGATGCCACATGGTCGGCTTCGTATGATGAGAACAAGACATGTGTAGGAATCGTTTATGCGCTCGATGATGCTAGTGGAAAGCTGGATAAGAACCTTACGGAATCTGTACATGGCAGAGTGGTGGCGCTTCGGGATTGTGCTTCGAGGGTAACATGGTGTAGTACGGCTGAAGACTTGGAAGGTATTGCGAATCAAACGGTTCTTCAGGATACCATGTATGTTGGAAGCTTGCCTTACTGGAATGGAAATCAGGACAGCTTTTTCTCTGATGACGTTCTTGAACAATTGGATGGCATTCAAATAGACTTTTCCACAGGACAAGTCTTGGCTTGGTATACGGAAGGTGCGCTCAGCGACTTCGATGGCTGGGGACATGCGTCTCAAACCATTACGGGCATTTCCAATACTTTTTATGCGCCTTCAGATTGTAGGGAGTATGGTCAGGGATTGTATGGCTGGTATTTGCCTTCGGCTGGAGAAATGGCTTTGTTATGGGCTTTGCATCGTACCGGCATTATCTGCCATGAAATCTATGATAACTTCAGCGATTTCGACCCCTTCGGATATTGGACTTCTACCGAATACGATGAAGGAAATGTATGGTATATCAATTTCTTGAGCGGCATCATAACCAGAAACAGTAAAAACAGTTCGTACAACGCTCGTCCGGTCATCCGATTCTGAGTTCAATGAATAAAATTAGATAGATTATGAAAAGAAATCTCTTTTTTTTGATTATGTTGGCCGGGCAGGGTGTTCTCTTTGTTCAGGCTCAGGAAACGAAACAATGGACTCTGAAGGAGTGCCTGGAGTATGCATTGGACAATAATATCCAGTTGCAACAGAACCGCATTGCTTTGGAGGAAAGCGAAGTGGATGTAAAAAGTGCCCGTGCGTCACTCTTCCCGAGTCTCTCGTTCAGCATGGGGCACAACGTGACCAACCGCCCGTATCAGGAGAACAGCAATACGGTGAGCGGT
>JAFTTU010000101.1 GCA_017466635.1 Bacteroides sp. | reverse complement strand
GTTGTCCAAAGAAAGGTGGGAATTGTTCCGTAAGAAATATCCACGTTTGGTTGAAGTGTGCGAGCAGTTGAATGAGGATGACAATCCGGTGTTGTTGAAAATTAAGTTGAAGGATTTTTAACGCAAAAGATAACATATTATAAAGAAATTTATTGTTTTAACTTTGCTTATATTGGGAACGCTTCAAAGCTATGCCCAATTCTCCTACTCCATCAAGGCAGGTTGGAGTTGGCCGAATATCCATAATGAAACATTGCTTGGTCATAACATGATTCTTGCCTGATTTTATTGTAGATATGGGGATGAAGGAGGAAGAAGTGGAAGTTTTATTGGAAGCGATACGAAAGGGAATGATTGTACAAAATAGCAACCACGCTTGCTGGAGGCAGGCGTGGCTGAATCTATGAAGCGTATACTTCTTTTATTTACTCAATTCATTAGCAATGCCGGTGGCTTGACGGATGCGGTCGGCCATACCGATGCCTCCCTTGATGTTTCCCGCAAGGATAAGTCCCGGATAACGGGCTTGCAAGGCATCAATCATCTTGAAGCGTGCCTCACTACTCTTTTCGTATTGAGGGATGGCCTTCTGATGACGATGGATTTTAATCAAATCGGGTTGGGCATCTTCCGGGAATTTCAACATCGAATGGATGTTCTTCAGAATCATGTCCTTGAGCTTTTCATCACTCCAATCTAACATGTCCGCATGTCTTACACCTCCGATGAAGAACGAGAATATGGCGCCTTCTTCCGGTGAACGACCCACGAAGCAAGCCGACGGGAAAAGGATACCCAATACATCTTTCTTTTCTTTCGAAGGTACCAAACCTCCGAAAGCTCCGAATTTCAAGCCTCGGGTGTTATGGAAGCCGACACTCGCCTGGATAATTGGGGCATAATGCAGGTTGCTGATTTGTCCGATGTCTTCCTTCGGGATGAATGGCAAGAGGTCAGGTAGAGCGTATGCTCCGCATGTGGTCACTACCTTATTGGCGATGAGGGATTGTTCACCTTTTGGGGTACGATAGGTGATGAGCCATTGATTGCCTTGGGGTTGAATCTTTACATCGTTAGCCGAGAGGGTGATTTGCTCCTTACCGATGGCCTTGACCAAGGCTTCGGCCAATCTTTCCAAACCTCCTACGGCAGAGAATACCTTTTTGGTGGCTAACTTATCACGTTCTGTTTTCGGAAGCTTGGCCTTGGCGATGGAACCTTTGATGAAGCTTCCATAATCTTGCTCCAAGTTGTAAAGCTTCGGGAGGGCATGGCGAGTCACCAATGTATGAGGATTGCCGGCATATACACCCGAAAGGAAGGGGTCGACGGCATAATCCACGAACGACTTGCCCAAACGACGGGCGGCTAGTTCGGCCACCGATTCATCAGGATTAGTACCTTTAGCACGGAAAGGTTCACCCAAGATGCGGAACTTGTCGTACAGGGTGAAAAGGGGAGTGGTAACGGCACTCACCAATCCCGATGGAAGGGCATGAAACTTATTGCCTTTCCAAATCCAACGCTTCTTGGATTCTTCGCGGGCAGTTTCCAAGGTACAATCCGGTGAGAGTGCCGCAAAGAGCTCGGCCACTTCGGGATAGGATACCACACCGGTATTGGGACCACTTTCGTACACGAATCCGTTTTCCTGGAAAGTACGGATTTGTCCGCCTGCCCGGTCTTGTCTTTCGATGATTTGGATTTGCTTTCCGGCACGGGTGAGCCAGAAAGCAGTGGTGAGTCCGGTCAATCCGGCACCTATGATGGCTATATCGATGTTTTTAGTTTCCATGATTATTATACAGGTTTGGAGAATGATTTATCGGTTTTCAGCATGAGCTTGTCGAGGGAAGCAGCTACATTCCGAACGAAGAGCTTTCCTTCAGAAGTCATGCGGATGTGGTCGGTATCCCATGTAATCAATCCGTCTTGGGCAAATTCTTGCAAGCGTTGTTCATCGTAGGCGGTGGCTTGCTTGATGGCTTCTACGGACAAGGAAAGGCGTTGCGCCAACTCTTCCCAACGGATGGTGTAATTACACATCAGCATCTCGATGACTTCGCGAGTGATTTGTTCGTCCTTGTTCAAGGCATAGCCTTTGGCCACGGGCAAGGTGCCGGCTTCCAACTTCTCGATGTATTCGGGGATGCTCTTGGTGTTCTGGATATAAGCGGTGCCTAATTGGCTGATACCGGTCACACCGAACGCATACACTTGTCCGGTGGTACGACGAGTGCAATATCCTTGGAAATTTCGATGCAACTGACCGTTCTTCAAGGCGATGGAAAGCTCGTCGTCCTCACGCACGAAGTGGTCCAATCCAATGGGTTGATAACCGGCTTCGCAAAGCACCTTTCGAGCCGATTCGAACATCTGGCTCTTCACTTCGCCTTCCGGCAATCCGTATTGTTCGAGCACCTTCTGACGAGGGAACGCCCAAGGAACGTGTGCATACGAGAAGGTTACTAATCGGTCGGGCTGAAGTTCCACGGCCTTTTCGATGCTACGGGTAAAGCTTTCTACCGTCTGGTGAGGCAAGCCATAGAGGAAGTCCATATTGACACTCGCACCGGCCTTCCGGAGAATGGCCATGATGTCTTCTACGGGCATGGCGGGAGCCTTACGATGTACGGCTTCCAATACCTTCTCGTCAAAATCCTGAATACCGAGGCTAAACCGGTTGAATCCGGCTTCGACCAAGGCTTCCCAATCCTTTTCGTTCATCCAACCGGCATGGCACTCGATGGCGATTTCCGGCTTTTCGATGGTGTCGAATGCATCCAATACATGCTTGTTCAGCTTGGCCAATTCGGATGCCGGGAGGAAAGTCGGTGTACCACCACCATAATGGATTTGCGAAATCTTTCGGTCCTTACGGATGAGTGGAAGTACTAGGTCAATCTCCTTGTGCAAGGCATCAATGTATCTCTCCAACGTATTGTCTTCGGGAGCCGCATAAGAGTTGCATCCGCAATAGTGACACAATCTTCTACAAAACGGGATGTGGAAATAGAAGGACAAGAGTTCGGGTTGTTCTTCATTGGATGCGATGATGGCATCCTTATATTCCTGTTCGCCAAAGTTTTCGTGGAAGAAGTTGGCGGGGGGATAACTCGTGTATCGAGGTACCGGGATATTGTATTTATTGATGAGATGTTGCATTGATTTATGATTTATGATTTATGATTCTCTTTCCGAAATACGGTCAATATGTAAACGAGTGAAGTCACGGCGATACAAGTCTCGAAGAAGAAGAGGCCGTGATAGCCGGTCATGTCGGCAATGCGTCCGCTCAGGATGGCCATAATCATCCCACTCAGATGGGTAATGACCGTCTGAATGGTAAAATCGGTACCTTCCCGTCCCGGACGAACGCAATCCATGGCGGTGGTATAGACCACGATGGTTGCCATGCCATAGCTTCCCCACAAGAGGAAGATGCCTCCGTAAAGCAAAGGCGTAGTAGGTTGCGTATAGCTCAATCCCAAGAAATAGAGGGTAGCCATCAGGACGAAGACGGAGAACAGGATACGGGCTCTCCAACGACCCATCTTGCGGATAATCATCCCACCTGCAAAGGCGGAAATGAACCCCACGAACGTACCTGCCACACCACTCATCATGCCGATTTCCTGGACGCTATATCCCAAATCGACCAGCCACGGACGAACCATCGCCAAAGTACCAATCAAGCCCGAATAGTAAAGGAAAAGGAAACCGATTTGCTTCCAGATGCC
>JAFTTU010000088.1 GCA_017466635.1 Bacteroides sp. | reverse complement strand
TTGCCTGCCGTAATGCTGTTGCCGTCACATCCGAAATGCATTTTGCTAAAGTCGGGATATGCGTTTTGGGCATGAACGGAGGTCATGCCCAATAGCAGGGTTATTATAAAGGTTAGTTTTCTCATCGATTCATCAGTTTCAAGTTCTTTTCTATGAGTTTCTTCAAGGTTTCGACGGAAGTACCCGAACGGAAACCGTCTGCAGGAGTGTTCATGCAGTAATCCACTAGTCGGTCGACGGTCGAGGTAGCCACGTGCATACGGGTATCACTGGAAGCATAGTAAATAAATACCTTGCCGTCCTCATCGGCAATCCATCCGTTGGAGAACAAGACATTCGACACATCACCGATACGTTCTTCGCCAATCGGTCCCATGAGGTGTCCGGCTGGTGCGGCAATGACCTTTGTCGGGTCTTCCAACGAAGTCATGTACATGTAGAGCACATAGCGCAAACCGGCTGCACAACCACGCACACCATGTGCCAGATGCAACCATCCCTTAGGAGTCTTGATAGGGTGAGGTCCTTCTCCGTTCTTCACTTCCTTGATGGTGTGGTAGTAGCGGAGGTCGATAATCTTTTCTTCCTTCACTTCGGCACAAGTCATGTCGTCTACCAATGCCCAACCGATACCACCGCCACTACCGGCATCGATGAAACCGTCTTGCGGACGGGTGTAGAGGGCATACTTGCCATCCACAAATTCCGGGTGAAGCACTACGTTGCGTTGTTGACTCTTGGTCTTCAAGTCAGGCAAACGTTCCCAAGTAATCAAATCCTTGGTACGGGCTATGGCTGCGGTTGCTGTAGCCGAAGAAAGGTCGCCTGCAGGAGCATTGTCGTCATGGCGTTCGGCACAGAAGATACCGTATATCCAACCGTCTTCGTGAGCGGTGAGGCGCATATCGTAGATGTTGGTAGCCGGAATCACATCCTCCGGCATGGTAATCGGGTAGTCCCAGAAACGGAAGTTATCGATACCGTTCGGACTTTCGGCTACGGCAAAGAAGGACTTTCGGTCGGCTCCTTCGACACGGACTACCAACAAATACTTGCCGTTCCATTTCATGGCTCCGGAGTTGAAGGCTGCATTCATGCCGATGCGTTCCATAAGGTATGGGTTGGTCGTTTCATCCAGGTCGTACCGCCAGAATACCGGGGTATGGGCAGCGGTCAGGATGGGATATTCATAACGGGTAAAGACACCATTACCGTTTGCTGCCGGTTGGTTAGGGCGAGTTATGAGGGCTTCGTGGTCTGCAAATAGCTTTTCCACACGATTTTTGAATTCCGTATTCATAGATAGATTCTTGAAGTTAACGATAAAGAATTTCTTTCACATCCTTGGCAAACAAGGTCTTGTCCTGGTTGTAGAACTTCACAAAGTCATCGGCAGATGGATGACCCGGATAAGGGGCATAGTGATGAGTCACTCTTTCGCGGGCATTACGCCACACCAAGACATAGGCTATCGGGAAGTCCTGAATGGCCGGAGCCAAAGTACCGGTCCACCATTCTGCATCCGGAATACCTTCATAGCCGGTTTCGGTAATGGCGATAACCTTATTGTGTGCCTTGCCTATCTCGGTCAGAATCGGCAGACGGCTGGCCAATGTCTGCAAATAGAATTCCTTGCTTTGGGACTGGTAAGTGTCGAAACCAATCAAATCGATGATGTCATCGCCCGGATAGCGTTCCAGATAGGAAGTGCTGTCGTTGAATTCGGTACCTGGAGAGTAGGCATACAACAAGTGGTTGGCACCCTTTTCTTGCAGATAGTCGTAGGTCATGCGCCACAATGCCTTGTATTGTTCGGTGGTACAAAGCTTCTGTCCCCACCAGAACCAGCTACCGGTATGTTCGTGCCATGGACGGAAGAATACAGGGACTTTCTTGCCGTCTGGTGTTTGGAGCGAGTTCATGAAAGTAGCCAAGCGGTCCATCCAGGTCATGAATTTTTCGTGATTCGCTCCACCTGGAAGGATGGATTCTACCACGGTATTGTCGCTTACATCCCAAGAGTCACCGTTGGTCAACGGGTTGTCCAAGTGCCAACTGAACGATACCATACCGCCACGTTGGTACTGGTTGATGGTTTCCTGACGAACCTTGTCGAAAGGAACCTTGTCGAGGGTTACATCGTGTCCCAATTCGATGTGTCCCAAATCGAAACTGATGACGGCCGGGTAGTCACCACAAACACTCTGAACATCCGAGCGACCTTCTTCAAATTCCCAGCAGATACCGTAGTTGGTATCGTCGTGATGTCCGAACATGTATCCTTTTTCAGGAAGAGACTTCAAGTTTTTCAATAAGGCTTCAGCTTCCGGAGACTTGACCGGTGCTTTTCCTTCGGCCTGTTTGGGTTGTCCACAAGACAAAAGACCCATGGCTAACAGAGAGGAAATGAACAGCTTTTTCATACGCATATATTTTTTTTGTTGTTTACAATAATCACTATTGCAAATATACATTTTCTAACTATCCTCTGCTAATACTATCTTGTCCAAACCTTGTATTATTGGAACACTTCAGCCGGTATCTTTTCAAAAATCCGTCCGATGTCCTTGGCGTCGAAAGGAGTGGGTGAGGCCGACAAGTCAGGAATGTTGAACGATTTCAACGTCATGTCGTAATGGTCAGGATGTTTCTGTGGAAGGACAAACGGCTTGTGAGCCTGCCCGTTCTCGTCCACATAACAGAAGTAAGGCTTTCCGTATTGCCCGTCTCCACGCTTGCTGGCGAAGACAAACCAACGGCTGTTGGAAGACCAACTGTGATACGTTTCCGAGCGGTTGGAATTGACGTTCTTCAACGAATCGATGGCTCCCGTCTGTAGGTTCATCATCTGGAGTTCGGTTTCGCGATGCCAGATAGGGAAGGTGCCGTAAGCTGCCACGGTATATAGCAAGTATTTACCATCGGGAGAAATCTTCGGGTGACAAACGGAACCGTTCATTTCCTTGGCATTCCACAAGGTATCCACTTGTTCGCCCCATTGTTTGGTCTCTGTATCGAAAGCAATGCGACACAAGGAATACTTCAGTTGTTCGATGTCTTCCGGGAGTGCTACGGTATCTGCTGTACAGAAATAGACATATTTTCCGTCCGGCGAGAAAGTAGGGAAGGTCTCGAATGTACCCTTGTCGGCTATCAACGGTGAGCTGATGAGCCGGTTTTCGTCAAAGTCAGTTATCACCAAATCGGATGCCGTATCGTATACCTCGAAGCGCTCATTTTCGAAGGCATGGAACGATGGGATGATGATGTTGGTAGAGAATACCCCGAAACGGCCGGATGGATGGAAATCGCCATACACAGTCGCCGATATCATGTCCTGATTCTTCAAGGTAAGCTTACGGAGCTGCCCGTCCCGGTTGAGGATAGTTCCTCCATTGGGACCTCTTAGATGAAACATGGAAAGGTCGCCGCTGTTGTTGCCGTAAACGTGGCAATTCATGCAGGCATTGTTGGTGTTTTCGTGGGTGGAAAGCACTTTCTCATCGAAGTTCCCGATGTTCCGCTCTCGGATTTCCACTTCATTCCAAACTTCGTAGGCTGGTTCTATCAGTCGGTAACTGAGGTAACTATCTATCTTATCTTTGCTTATTGTCCATTGGAAGGAAGGATAGCGTACCCATTTCCCTTCTTTCAAAGCAATGAGACTGACGGCTATTGTTCTTCCTTGATTCGCTTCCAGAAACTCGTGCCATTTCTTCAACGGGAAACATACATGAGCATCGTCCGACTGAATGGTCCAATTTTCCTTTTCTCCCTGAAGGGTAACTTGAATGGCTTCTGCTTCATTGCGGAGCAGGAAGTTCAAAGGAGCGATATTGGATGGGATGGTGATGTCCGTATAGTCGGGATAGATAGGGGCAAGTTCGGCTGTGTCCGTCACGTTTTCAGGTTGTGGCGTGCAGGCGGTGATGAGAAGGATGACCATCAACATCATCCATGAATAGGCATTATTTATGTTCTTTCTTTTCATTTCTTCATCGTTGCATAGTGATAATAGAACCAATAGGTCTTCCCGAATCGGGCTTGAAGGGCGGCTCCATTACCTTGGTTTTGTTCATACATGCGGGTGTACTCCTGAAAGTCCTGAAGCACCTCGGGGGTAAACCGATAGGTCTGGAAATCTTCTTCCGTGAGATTGCCGTTCTGACGAATCAGATGAATGAGGATGGCTTCGTGATAGAGTCGGCTAGGCAGTCCCTTTTGAGGTACGTAATCTTTCACGAAGGAGTGAATATCCTTGTTCAGCAATTCG
>JAFTTU010000023.1 GCA_017466635.1 Bacteroides sp. | reverse complement strand
ACCGATGACCGATTCTCCATGAGCATCTTTCACCACACCTGTACAGGCATTGCTCTGTTGGGTGATTCTAACATCGTCAGCAGCCAATGAAGGTGCTGCCAAAGCTGTTCCTGAGAAAACTCCCAGCATGAACAGCATCATTCTGACTATTTTAAATCGTTTTTGCATAGTTAATAATATTAAGGTTTGTAATAAACTTTATAACAACAACAATAATTAACGCCGTTTGTTCACAAATATAAATTAGAATGTAATAAAAAGCAAATAATTATTCAAATTAATTTGTATTAATTACAACTTTAACATCATGATACAAAACTGCAAACTCCATGTTGCAATTTATGCAATGTGGAGTTTGCAATTGGCACTAAAAATCCATATCTAAAAAAAAGAGAGTGTGTCATGATGTATTTTAGGCACGGATTACACGGATTGCACGGATATATTTGATGGACACATACACTAAAAAACCGTGTTGATCCGTGTAATCCGTGCCAAAAAAATAAGTGGATGCGTATTTTGACACATCCACTTTTCCTATTGCCTTCTTCGGCAGCTATTTATTCCATTCCCTTGATTAGCGATACACCCAATCCCGGCTTATCTGCTGGAATCACCTTACCGTCTTCGAAAATCAAGCCTTCAAAACGGTCATTAGCAATCAATGCATTGCCGTCGAGGTCGGTCCAGTCTACCATTGGAGACAATTGGGCAGCGGCGGCAATACCACAAGAAGTTTCTGTCATACAACCAAGCATTACCTTCATACCCAGTCCACGAGCCAAGATAGCCATCTTGTATGCTTCGTGCAAACCGGTACTCTTCATCAACTTGATATTGATACCATCGTATACATCCTTGAAACGCAAGATGTCCGGAAGTCTTTGGAAGGCTTCATCGGCAATGATTGGAAGCGGACTGCGTTCCTTCAACCAAGCGGTTTCGTCCAACCATTCCTTATCAAGCGGCTGTTCCACGAAGATACAGTTGCGTTCTGCCAACCAATGACACATTTCCAACGCTTCTTCCTTGCTCTTCCAACCTTGATTGGCATCTACACAAAGCGGACGGTCGGTTGCCTTGCGGATGGTTTCCACCAATTCCTTATCGCCCGGCACACCCATCTTCACCTTCAATACACGGAAGCGTTCAGATTCCTTAATCTTTTCCTGCACTTCTTCCGGTGTACCGTTACTGATGGTATACGAAGTCGGATGAATCTTTTCCGGTGACAATCCCCAAATCTTGTACCAAGGCTGTCCCATGATTTTACCCAACAAGTCGTGCAAAGCGATGTCTACCGATGCCTTGGCTGCACGATTGGCTGGAGCTACACCGTCTACATACGACAAGATATCGTCGATGCGGAACGGGTCAGTGAACTGAGCCAAATCCAACGAACCGAGGAACTTGGTTACACTCTCTACACTTTCTCCCAAATATGGAGGCATAGACGCTTCACCATAACCGATGATGCCGTCGTATTCCAATTCGACCTGAACGTCCGGTGTAGTGGTACGACTGGACTTAGCCAAGTTGAACGAATGCTTCAACTTCAATTCATAAGGTTTGAAGCGCAATATCAAGTGTCCGCTATGAGCGGTTTTACGATTTACATTAGGTGCTTCGCCGCATCCCAACATCGGGATGGACATCAATGAGGATGTAGCCAACAAGCCTGCGCCTGAGGTTTTGAGGAAGTTTCTTCTGTTCATAGTATTTTTTTGATTTATGATGTTTGATGTATGATGTTTGATGTATGATGCGTGATTTCAAACAGAATGAATACATATTTAAATCATACATCAGACATCAAACATCATACATTTTTAGAAATACCAAGGATGCTCTTTGACGGTAGTGATTCCCTTGGTGCCAATCATACCGTTAATACGACTGATAGAAAGGAATGGAGTGGAAAGCCACTTCGGAGATTCCGGATCCAAACTATTCAGCTTCACTTGTCCGGAGCAATGGATGTATTCTCCGTCCTGCAAGTATATACCTACGTGAGTCACTCGTCCGCTCTTGGTTCCCCAAAACAACAAGTCGCCCAATTGAGCTTCTTTCCAATCTTCGGCCTTGATTATCTTTCCGGTCAATGCCTGCTGGGAAGCATCACGCTGAAGGATAATACCATTGGCAAAGTGAGCCACCTTCACCAAGCCCGAGCAGTCGGTCAACTTGGTCGAAGTACCACCCCACAAATAACCGGAGCCCATCATGCGGAATGCCACCTTCTTGATGAGTTCAGCATCGAAAGTCTGTTCGGCCCAAGATGAAAGTTCCTTCACTTCGTCTTGATGTACATAACCTTCTCGACCATCAGGAGTAGCCAATAGAATGAACTTACCCTTCTTTCCCTTGTATTCCAAAATGTTGCCAAGTACCAAGTCGCTAACAGTCATACCATTCTTCGGAGCATCCACCAACTGAGTTTGATAAACCGTTACGACATAACGTGTGCTCTGACGCCAAGCATCCAACTGAGCTTGTGTCATCTGATACAACGAATTCTTCGGTACGTATGCAATGTACTGGTCTGGAGTCTGCACTCTAGCCCAATCGCCGGCATGTTCCAGAATCTTCACCGGAGTACCCATAATGGCTTGAGTCGCCATTTCTGCCGGGTGCTTTCCTGCGGTACGAAGCGAAGCAATGGAAAGCTTCACCAATCCCCAAGGCTTTTCCTTGGTGAATTCCAAGACTGCGATGCTGTCTACACAAGCAACGCCTGCTTTCTTCAATTCCTGGAGGACATTAGCCTTCAACTCTGCCTTGTCTACCTTACCCTTGATAATCCATTGTTGGTCGGCCTTCTTGGCTTCCAATTCATAGATGGCTACACGGGAATCTGGAGCATAAGTCTTTTTAATCGAGGCCAACAATGCCTTCATTTCATCAGCTTCGGTCGAAATCTTGTCAATCACCAAATTCGATTTCCATTGGGTCAAGTTACCACCCTTCCATTCCACTTCACCGGCTTGGAAGTCCACTGTTTCGCGACGGATGTACTGCTTCTTCGGAGAAAGTTCACCGCCAATACCTTCGTTGCTTGCCAAACGATAAGCATCTGTACAAGTCTTGAAGAAATCGCTGTAACGTTCGCCATAAGTATCACGTCCGGCAGAAACATCTGTCGGTACCCAACCGATACCTTCGAAGTAAATTTCACCCCAATCGTGATAACCGGTCCAACCTGTTTCGTCGAATACCCAACCGCTTTCCCAACGAGCCGGGATGCCCAAGCTTCTCAACATCGAGATATAAAGCAAAGTCACCTGACCGCAATCGCCATGATGAATATCGAGCACATATTGCGGCATGCAAGGAATGGTACTATAATCGATAGCACCTGCCCAAGGATAATTGGCACTGATCCAATCGTAAATCATGGACGCCTGAAGAACCGGATTGGTTTCTCCGCCTACTATCTTCTGAGCCAATGCCTTCATCTGCTTGTTTACCAACATGTGAGGCAATTCTTGTACAGTGTATTTCTTGTACAAATCGCTTTGCTTGTCGTAAGGCTTCAAGTTCTTCAAGATTTCTTCCTGAGGGAATACCTGAGCACCTACTTCGTAACTGAACTTCATTTCGAAACGGGTAGGCTGTCCTTTCACGGCTTTTTGTTCCATGTATACCGTGTGGTGCAAGCTACCTTCCGAATGAGTCGCTGGCGATGATGTAGAAAGTAACTGGAAGTTACGTTGTCTACCATTATCAAATGGATAAGGGAGCCACGCCTTGATGACTTCGCCCGCAGGAACCGCATCGGCAGGAACTTCGATGAAGAAAGAAGCATTCACCTTCTTCCAGTCACAAGTATGGTTGTCGCCCACCGGTTGAGAAAGAATGTTCTCACACTGAGTATGCAACTTGGCATATTCCTTTTTCTTGTCCTTAACCATCTCGGCTGTAAACAACTCGCGATTCAGAAGGACGAAGTTGCTAATGGTCTTGCGGAACCAACGTTCTTCACCGTCGATGATTCTAGTTTCCAGATATTTCTTCTGCTTCCACGATTCAATCTGTTTGTCGGTAGCACCAGGCACTTTTTCCAACAACAGCTTCTTGCCCTCTTCACGAGACAAGCGGAAATCATCCCGTATGCGGGACATCATCGCCTGCAAGGAGTCAATCAACCAAGCGTGCTTTCCTTTTTCTGCTTCACTGAGCTTGCTGATGGTCTGCTCTACCTTGGCGAATTCACCCTTGTTCAAATCGGAAATAGCCTTGGCCTTCCATACTTGAGCATGAAGGCTTCCTCCGATAAAGAGACAAGCAATGATAAGATATGTGATTCTTATTTTTTTCATACGTCTTCTTATTTCATTTTCTTCTTAATGGCATCTACCCAAATCTGATATCCTTCTTCCTTCAGATGCAAACCATCGAAAGTGAGTTCTTTACGAAGTACATTGGTACCCTTTTCGGTGAACAACGGGAAGAGGTTGATGAACTCGATTTTCTTTTCCTTGGCGAGGACTTCCAATCGGGCATTGATTTCAGGAATCTGATAGGTCTTGTTGGTCATTTTCTTGTAACGGCCAAAGCTTTCATTGATAGGAAGCAAGCTCTGCAAATACAACTTGGTTTTCGGAGATTCCTTCTGAATACGGGTAATGGTTTTGTCAATCAGACCGACGATGCTGTCTGTACTCAAATCGTGAGAGACATCGTTGGTACCAATCAACAAGAAAAGTTTCTTTGGCTTACCCGGGAGAATCTGATGAAGACGGTCGTAAACACCCATCACTTCATCGCCTACAATACCCCGGTTCACTACGTTTTCCTTACCGAAACGCTTGCCCCAGTCACCGCCACCTTCTGTCAAGCTATCACCCAACATCAAAATGTCTTCCGAAGTGATGGCAGGTTCGTCCATGAACTGCAAGAAACGCTTGTAGTAATGCGGGAAATAAGCACGAGGAGCCGGACAAATGGAAGCAGCTACTGTATTGGCCACGAGTGAACGCAAACGAACTACACCCTTGCCATCTACCGGATGAACGGCATTGATCAACAAGATAACTGATGTATTGTTATCCGGATCGATTATGACCGAAGTACCTGTATAACCGGTATGACCATACGTATTACGACCAAACAAAGCACCTTGATTGGATGCGTATGCACTATAATTATCCCAGCCCAACGTACGGCCGAACTCTTCTACCGCTCCACGAGGAACAGTACGCATTGCCTTCACGCCTTGTGGACTCAAGATACGACGTCCGTTCCATTCGCCACCATTCTGCAAGGCAGCGCAAAGAATGGCCAAGTCCTCTGCACGGGAGAATACACCGGCATTGCCACTGATGCCACCGTTCATGATGCGTGCCAACGGGTCGTGTACCTGTCCCAAAAGTACCTGACCGTTTGCTTGCTTTTCAGTAGGAGCAATGATGTCATGCCAATCACCTTCCACCAATTTCGCCCAATGAGCATCGGAAGTATTAACCCAATTGCCCTTCTTGTCGCGTACTGTCGGCAAATAGTCGGAATAATCCATACCCAATACATCAAACAAGTTTTCGCGGGCAAATTCACGGAGTGTCTGTCCGCTCACTTTCTCGATGATGTTCTGCAAAGTTATGAAGTTCAAACAACTATAGGTCCAATTGGTCTGCGGCTTGTATATACGCTTACAAGTAGAAATGTATTTCATCAAGCCTTCCGGATTCGGAGAACCATACTCTTCTTCCAACTTAGCCGTAGGACCATACGAAGGAAGACCGGAAGTATGCGTCAGCAAGTCTGCCACACGGATGGTCTTCTTTTCCTTGCCGTCCTCGCTTACCCAATTCTGGAATTCAGGAATGTATACACTGACAGCATCGCTCAAACGAATCTTGCCACGTTCTACCAGAATCATGGTACAAATGGCAGTCGAAATGGTCTTGCTACAAGAAGCCATATCGAATACAGTCTGTGTAGTCATCGGTTCCTTGTTCGGATAAATACGTTTGTTTCCGTACGCCTTCAAGTAAGCCATCTTACCGTCTTTGACCACTGCCAATACTGCACCAGGAATTTCTTCGTTGGCAATAGCGGTCTCTATGAGTTCATCGGTATACATCAGTCGACGGGAGTCCATGCCCACTTGTTCCGGTGCTACCCTTTCCAAGGTCTGGGCACCGACGGTCTGGATGCTCAATACCGACAAAAGTATAAATAAAAGTTTTTTCATAATCTATATATTTATAAGCTGTAATTCCCCCCTTGTGAAGGGGGATTAGCACCATAATTATTCTTCAGATTCAATACCCCGATAAGCATCGACTGCCTTCTTCACTGAGCCGTGCATGAGAAGCAAAGCCTGTGCCTTGCCATAATCCAAACCCAATTCTTCTACAATCATACGTGTACCGCGGTCTACCAACTTCTTGTTGCTGAGCTGCATGTTCACCATCTTGTTGCCTTTCACACGACCCAACTGAATCATGACTGAAGTAGTAATCATATTCAGAATCATCTTCTGACCTGTACCCGACTTCATGCGTGAGCTACCGGTAACATATTCCGGACCTACGACCATTTCGATAGCTACATCTGCTTCAGCTGCCATCGGAGAATCCGGGTTACTGGTGATACAACCGGTCAAGATTCCATGTTCGCGAGCTTCGTGCATGGCGCCGATTACATAAGGAGTGGTACCTGAAGCAGCAATACCGATGACAGTATCCTTATCAGTAATGTTGCGTTCCAATAATTCTTCCCAACCACGATTCACATCATCTTCGGCATTTTCCACCGGATTACGCAAAGCTGTGTCACCACCGGCAATCAAACCGATAATCAAGGTTGGAGGCATACCGAATGTAGGAGGAATTTCAGAAGCATCGAGCACACCGAGACGACCACTGGTACCTGCGCCCATATAGAAAATACGTCCACCTTGCTTCATACGAGGAACAATCTGAGTCACCAACTTTTCAATCTGTGGGATAGCCTTTTGTACTGCCAACGCTACCTTCTGGTCTTCGGTATTGATGTCTTCCAATATTTCACGAACTGATTTCTTTTCCAAATCATTGTAGAGCGATGATTGCTCTGATATTTTTACGAATGCCATAGTCTTTCAAATTTATGCGTGATACTTGATTAATCCTTCCATCGGGCTTTGGATAATGGTGCCCAACTGAATATTCATTGCCTGAGCAGCCTCAGCCAATACTTCCTTATAATAATATGCCACCGAACCGATGAAATTCACCTTGAGGTTCTGATAGTTTTCATACTGCATGATGTTACGCTTGAAGAATGCCTTGAAGCTATTCAATACCAACTCATGTACACAAGGTTCGTTGATGTTCTGTGACAAGAATGGAGACAAGCTTGCCAAGAAACGGTTCGGGAACGGCTTGCGATAAACACGGTCGATGATATCAGCCGGAGTCAGATTGAACTGTTGCAAGAACTTTTCTTTCAGTTCCGGAGTCATTTGATTCTTCAACAAATCGCCTACCATCAACTTACCCAAGCAAGCACCACTACCTTCGTCGCCCAGAATGAAGCCCAATGGGGATACATTGGCTACAATGTTCTGACCGTCATAGTAGCATGAATTGGAACCTGTACCCATGATACACGCAATACCCGATTCACGGCCGCACAAGCCACGGGCTGCAGCCAACATGTCGGTAGCTACTTCTACTTCTCCCTTCACCTTCAGATGTTTGGTCAAAGCGCGATGTACCACCGCAATCTTATCCGGGAAACCACAACCGGCACCATAGAAATAGATGGCATCAAACTCGTCGGTCTTCAGTTCCGGCAAGAGAGCTGTTGCAATTTCATTACTGATTTCTTCTTCTGACTGGAAGAAAGGATTGGTACCCTTAGTGAAAATCTGTTGAACTAATTCTCCTTTTTCTACAACGCACCAATCGGTCTTTGTAGAACCACTGTCTGCTATTAGAATCATGATATTTGAGATTTAATGTTATATCTTAATGTAAATTTTACGCTTATACAATTGATAGCCGATGCACCAGTTGAGAGTAACAAACAAAAGAGCATAGGCCAAAGAGCCTCCAGTCTGTCCGAAGAGAGGCGTCAAAACAATCTTATACATGAAAGTATGAATACTGATCATGCCGTCTTCCCACGGGAAACGGATACAACCGAAAAGGATGCCTAATACACCACCCAAGACATACATGAAGAGCGGATTCACACCGAATGCTTCGAAGAAAAGACTCCATTTCTTCTTGCCCTTGACATCGATAATCCAAATGAGCAATGCCAAGAAACTGGAAGCCAAACCACAGGTTGTCAACACGAAAGTAGGTGACCAAATCTTCTTGTTGATAGGACATCCATAGCTCAACAAGAAACCTGCAAATGTCAAGATAGTGCCGACCAAGAACAAAGTAATAATCTGTGAATTCAAGAAACTCATGCGGTCTTGCGACTTGTTTTCATCCAACATCAACTTACCCACATAGAAACCAAGCAACACATGTGCTATGGATGGAAGAGTACTCAAGAGACCTTCCGGATCAATTCCATTGTCCTTGTACATGTGTACAGGTGTCAGAATCGTACGGTCCACTATCGAAAGGATGTTGGTTTCGTTATATTCATAACCGTTACCACACATCAGGATTACGAAATAACCAATCAATAGGGTGGCAATGATGTATGGAATCCGTTTATGCTTCACCGTCAATGCCACAATGGAAGCAGCACCATAACAAAGAGCCAAACGCTGCATGACACCCAGGATACGCATACGGTCAAACGTCCATACAGAAGCCCAAAGGTTCTCAAAGAAACTGAGGTCTTCCGGAGCTGTGACCCAATAGCGACAGAAACGGGAGAACCAACCGATGGCACAGCCTATCAGGAAGATGACAATCGTACGCTTCACAATCTTGAGGGCAGCCGACTGACTGAATTCAAAATTGTACTTCTTAAGGGAAATGTAAGTAGAGATCCCCATAATGAACATGAAGAACGGAAAAACCAGATCGGTCGGTGTCAAACCATTCCATTCTGCATGACGAAGAGGAGCATAGATATGTCCCCAACTGCCAGGATTGTTCACCAGAATCATTCCGGCAATGGTAAAGCCTCGAAGGATATCGAGAGCCAATATACGTTTATTTACTTTCGGTGTATTCATAGCATGTGTTTATTTTTTTAGTTTTTAGCTTTCGTACATTCATCCACCAGATAAGCGATGGAAACATAAGGAATTCCAGCATTCGTAGTCAATCCTATTTCACAAGTACGGCTGTTGGAATAACCTATCTGAACACCCTCCTTCTCTATTTGAGGACGAAGTTTGCGCAAAGCATACGAATTCAATTCCGGATGGGTGAAACCCTTGTCACCGGCAAAACCACAACAACCCACTCCTTCCGGAACAAGCACCTTGGTAGAACACATCTTTGCCAAGGCAATGATGGTATTTGCCAAACCCATCTTACGGGTAGAGCAAGTGACATGAACTGCTACCGGACGATTGGTCGGTGTGAACACCAATTTGTCTTTCAAGAATGTATAGATAAATTCAGCAGGTTCATACAACTTCATCTTCTTGATGCACTCCCGCATGCGATGCAAACATGGGCTCTGGTCGCAAAGTACCGGATATTTACCTTGCTCACTGGCTTCCCACAAAGCAGCTTCCAATTCAGCCGATTTCCGGTCAGCTATATCCAGCATACCCTTACTTTCCCAAATGGTTCCACAACAAAGCTTGTCCATGTTCTTCGGGAAGATAACTTCATAACCTGCCTTCTTCAACAAAGACAACATCTTGTCCACCAACGGTTGGTCTACCGGAGAATCCTTCGGGAGTCCCATGGTCTGATTGATACAGCTCGGGAAATAAACCACCTTGTTGGGTTGAGCTGTCTTCGGTTGATGCAGAGCTGACTTGACGTTATAAGCTTTCGGCATGGCTGGTGTCCACAATGGAATGCCCAAGACATTGTGCATACCTTTAGTTATGCCAGTCATTGCCTTGGTACCCAAAATGGTATGTCCCAAGTTCGCCAATCCCAAAACCGGACGCAAAGCTCCCTTGACACCCGCAAAATGATTGGCCACAAAATCACCGGTCTTATAGCCGAGACTACCTTGTGGCAACGCTTCCTGACGGATGACATGAGTCAAGTCGCCGGTATTGATACCCATCGGACAAGACATGGAACAAAGACCATCTCCGGCACAGGTCTGGTTACCCGGATAACTATATTGCTTTTCCAACAACGCCAGACGTTGAGGATCATCACCGCTTTGACGCAAACGAGCCATTTCACGTTGCAAGACGATACGTTGACGAGAGGACAAGGTGAAGCCACAAGAAAGACAATTCACTTCACAGAAACCGCACTCGATGCATCGGTTCACCTTCGATGCCGGACTGTCCGGACCAAGTGGAATCAACGGCAATGGCTTGAAGTTCTTGATGTGACATTGAGGATCGTCATTGAAGATGACACCCGGATTCAACAAGCCTTTCGGGTCGAACAAATCCTTGACCGCCTTCATGGCTTGGTAGGCATCATCGCCCCATTCGTGACGAACGTAAGGAGCCATGTTTCGACCGGTACCATGTTCTGCCTTCAAAGAACCATCGTACTTGTCGACTACCAAAGTCTTCACGTCTTCCATCAAGTCTTCATAACGTTTTACCTCGGCATCGGTACTGAACGACTGATTGATGATGAAATGGTAATTGCCTTCCAACGCATGGCCATAGATACAAGCATCATCGTATCCGTGACGGGCAATGAGTTGCTGGAGTTCTTCAGTTGCTTCCGGAAGGTCTTCGATATGGAATGCTATGTCTTCAATCAAGCAAGTAGTTCCCGGTTTTCGGGTTCCACCCACCGAAGGGAAGATACCGGAACGGATGGCCCAATATTGGGAATACTCTTCCGGTCGGTCGGTAAAGTGTACCGGTACATGATTCTTGAATGCATTCAGACAAGACTCAATGGTAGAGATGTGCTGATTGAGTTCGTCCAATGTACAAGCCTTGGTCTCGGTAAGTACAGCCGTCAGACCGGTGGCTTTCTCATCACCCACCTCTTCCTTATACTTCAAGAAAACAGGGTCGTTGACAGAAGACAAACTCTTGTAGTCCAACAATTCCGCGCCCTTGACAATCGGTTCGCCATCGGCCGTTTCCAATTTCTTCATGGCAACCACCGCCCGACATGCTTCCTTAATGGTAGTAAAATAAAGCATGGCACTCGCCTTGTGCGGATAGTCGTACTCTGTATTCATGGTCACTTCTGACATGAAAGCCAACGTACCTTCCGAACCTACCATAGAGTGAGCGATGATTTCAAACGGATCGTCGAAGCAAACAAACGGCAACAAGTTGAGACCAGTCACATTCTTGATGGAATACTTGTAACGGATGCGTTCTGCCAACTTCTCATTGGCACGTATCTCGTCACGCAACTCACAGATACGACGGATAAAGTCTGGATGAGTAGCCTCAAACGAAGCCCTACTGACAGGGTCTCCGGTATCCAATACCGTACCATCCATGAGGACAATACGAGCCGATATCATCACCTTGTCACTATTGGCATGTGTACCACAATTCATACCGGAAGCATTGTTCATCACAATCCCCCCGACCATGGCACTCTTCACACTGGCCGGGTCCGGAGCAAACTTTCGACCATACGGAGCCAACAACTCGTTCACCCGCTGACCGACAATCCCCGGTTGGAGCGTAATCTGTTTGTAGTCTTCCGATATGCGATAGTCTTCCCAATGCTTACCGGCTACTATCAGAATCGAGTCACTTATGGCTTGTCCTGACAAACTTGTTCCTGCGGCCCTAAATGTAACCGGCAGACCATAACGATCTGCCAATTTCAACAAGCGTGAAACTTCTTCTTCGTCTTTCGAACGAATGACAATCTGAGGTATCAACCGATAGAAACCGGCATCTGTTCCCCATGCTAACCGACGGAGTTCGTCGGTATAAATTCTTTCCTGAGGAATAAATTCACCGACATCCTTCAGGAAAGCCATATAGTTACTCTCTTTCATTACTTATACAAATAATATTTCTTCGATAATTGACGGAAATCTTCTACATCCTTGTACCAATAGTCGCGGATGTCTTCCCAACGGTTGGTCTTGGTGAAGCGTTCACGAATCTGCTTAGAACCACATACCAAGTCGAACATACGGAAACGCTTTTTGTCTGCATGGTCAAATACAGCCCTGTCCGGATAAAGTGTTGCCACTTCCTGCATCACGAGGAACTGGATATCACTCAACGGAGCCTTCTGAACATCCAGGATATGCACTTGAACGCCTTGCAACAATTCACCCTTGCCTACACTATAGAAAGGCTTCAGATACATCGGGCGGAACACAATGCCCGGCACGTTCAAGTCATTCAAATTCTTGGCCAGCTTTTCAGCTTCTACCCAAGGAGCAGCAAACATCTGGAACGGAATGGTATAACCTACACCAATCGACATGTAGCCCAATTCGCCCAAAATACCACTGACCGGATAGAAGAAAGAAGAATGGGTATGAGGGATGTGCGGAGAAGAAGGAACCCATTGCAAACCTGTCTGAACGTAATCCATCTTACGTTTCCAACCCTTCATCTTCACGACATGAAGCTTGCATTGCTTTCCGTCCTTCAACATCTTTTCGGCATTCAGCATCAAAGCCAATTCACCGCAAGTCAAGCCATAAACGTAAGGAATCTTAAATTGACTGACGAAAGAGACGCAATCGTCTTCCACCAAGTTACCTTCAATCTTCAAGCCACCCAATGGATTCGGACGGTCGAGGACAATCAGTTCCTTACCGTTTTCAGCAGCAGCTTCCATGGCCAAACCCATGGTGCTGATGTAAGTAAACGAACGGCATCCATTATCCTGAATGTCATACACCAAAACATCTACATCCTTCAACATTTCCGGAGTAGCTTTTCTAGTCTTTCCATATAATGAATAAACCGGCAAGCCCGTTGTAGCATCGGTAATGTCGGTCACATGGTCTCCGGCATGAACATCGCCACGGACACCATGTTCCGGTCCGTAAAGGGCCACCAGATTGACATTCGGTGCTTCATGCAAGATATCAATGGTAGACTTCATGTTGTTGTCCACCCCCGTAGGATTGGTAATCAATCCCACACGCTTACCTTCCAAGCACTTGAATTTCTGTTCCTTCAAGACTTCAATACCGGTCTTAATCTTAATCTTTTGAGCATGGACCGCACCACACAACATGCAGAGCAAACTAATCAAAAATATTTTTCTCATAATAGTCTTCTTTTGTCTAAGTAGTCTCACAAGCCATCGTAAGTAGTCTCATGAAGCCACGAGAGTACTTACGATGCCCGATGAGAGTAGTCTCATTTCTTACCGTAATTAGGATCGATTTTCTTATCGGCAAAGTAGGTAACAATCAGTGTTGCTACACAACAAGCCATCACCATCCAGAAGAAGTTGACATAACCGATAGCTTCCTGGATATAACCGGCAACCATACCCGGCAACAACATACTCAATGCCATGAAAGCGGTACAGATAGCATAGTGAGAAGTCTTGAACTCACCTTCAGAGAAGTGCATCATGTAGAGCATATAAGCCGTGAAACCGAATCCATAACCGAACTGCTCGATAGCGATAGCCGTAGAAATGACCACCAGGTTAGTAGGCAATCCGATAGCCAGATATACGAAAGTCAAACATGGCAAAGTCATACAGGCAGCCATCCACCAAAGCGATTTCTTCAAGCCAAGACGAGAAGCGAAGATACCACCCAAGATACCACCAATCGTCAAGAAGATGACACCAATAGTACCATATACGATACCGACTTCAGCTGTAGACAAGCCCAAACCGCCCATTTCTCTGGAAGCTACCAAGAACGGCATACAGAGTTTCAGCAAGAAAGCTTCCGGCAAACGATAAAGCAACATGAAACAGATAGCCAAGAGGACACCCGGCTTCTTGAAATATGTAGCGAAGGTACGACCGAATTCACGGAAGATAGCCTTTGCACTGGCCTTTTCAGCACCCAATACCGAACGGTCACTATCCGGACGTGGTACAAAGAATGTATGATACAAAGTAGTCGCACTGAAGATAACGGCAGTTACCAACATGGTGATTCTCCAAGACAAAGGGATGTCCTGTGAGCTCAATTCGATGGCACCGGCAATCGCTACCAATACACCCTGACCGAAAATAGAGGCCAAACGATAGAATGTACTACGGATACCTACAAAGGCAGCCTGCTCGTTCTGAGGAAGAGCCAACATGTAGAAACCGTCGGCGGCAATGTCATGGGTAGCCGAAGCAAAAGCAGTTACGGTGAAAAGCAACAACGTGATGGTAAACATGCTAATCGGTGTACTTTGGCTTGCCATCATTTCTGCACTTGGAGTCGGGATGGTCAAAGTCAACAGAATGAAAGCAATCGACATCAATATCTGCATGGTGATGGTCCACCAGCGCTTGGTCTTGATAATGTCAACAAACGGACTCCAGAAAGGCTTGAATGACCATGGCAAATAAAGCAAGCTGGTAAACAAAGCCATTTCTCCATTGGGCACACCCATCTTGGTGAACATCATCACAGAGATGTTGTTTACAATGAAATAAGGAATACCTTGGGCAAAATAGAGGGTAGGTACCCAAAACCAAGGCGATCTTGTTTTTATCATAATTATTGAGTTATGAGTTATAAGTTATTATTCATACAATTTCTCAATGGATGCATCGATGAAGTAATGCTGCAGGATAGCATCGTAAGCAAATCCTTGCTCACCCATTACCGCAGCACCAATCTGACACAAGCCCACTCCGTGTCCCCAACCGGCACCTGTAAGCACAAACTTACCTGGGATACCTTCCGGTGAAACATCTTCCTTGTCCACGACAAAAGCAGAGCTATAAAGATGGGATGGAGAGAGTGTACGACGGATTTCCAATTCCTTGCCGATGGTCAAAGTCTTCTTGGTACCTACAATCTTCAACTTCCAAAGACGACCGCTTGTACCACGTGCTACCGGAACCAAATCGATGATTTGTCCATAGTCAATACCCGAACGCTTCAAGATGAGAGCCGACAATTCGTCTTGGGTATATTCCACCTTCCAACGATAGAAATCAGTTGTTTCCTGGTCGTAGTTATTGAGCACTTGAGACAAGATTTTCTTGTCGGTAGTATGGCAATAAGATTCCGGATAAGAACGAATCCATTGGTCGGCTTCCAGTTCCTGAGTCAAGTCAGGGATATGGGTATGTTCCTTGTGGTCACGAAGTTTGGACAGATAAGGATACTTCACGTCCTCCCAACAGTATTGGAATTCTTCGAATACACCACCGCAACACTTGGAGAAACGGGTATCACAAATCTTGCCATCATACATCATCACTTGTCCACGAGTAGCAGCAATGGCTTGCTTCACGATTTCAGTCGATGCACGGGTGATACCTTGATAACGTTGGCAATGGTCATCGGCACACACATCAAAACGAGTGTGGTCTTCTCTATCGTACCAACGGATCAGTTCGTCTTCTGTTTGGGTAAAGGTAGAATATTCGGCCTTGGTTTCAGTCAATTCCTTGTTCTTCTGGATTTGAGCCAACAACCAACCTCTGGAAATAACGGCATGTGCCTTCAAGAGTTCCAAAGAAGCCGTTGCACTCATTTCAGAAGAAATCACACTGGTCAGGTAATCTTCTACATTGATAACATCAATGGCTGTCAATTTTCCGTCTTCCACGATAATCTTCAAAGCGCCCAAGAAACGTTGGTTCTCCTTGCGTTCCCAATGGAAGTTAATACCGATGGTAACATCCTGCAATTCGAAAGCGTCAGTCGCTTCGTTCATCGGTTCGAACAGCAATTCATCGTACAAGTTACCGTTCCAAAGAATTTTTCCTTCTTGATAGCTTACCACCTGTTGTCCGCTCACTTCCTGTTCACCGAATCGATAGGTATTCAACAAGATAAAGCTTATCTGTGGTTCGAACATGATTCCTACATGTACTTTAGGTTCTTTCATGATGATGACGGTTTAAAATTGTTCCTGAATACGCTTCCGCAATTGTTCGAAATCCGAAGCGCTTAAACATACTTCACTCAATATCTGTGCCACATCCTCAGCCGTAATCTTCAAGAAGTCCTTTTCGACCGGAGTAATGAAGACACCACCCAAATCGACTGAAGCAGGACTACTCAACAGATTGGCTTCTCCTTCGGCGGTATAACAAGCCGGACGATGCTTTTCGCGTGGGAAAACAAATACGATCCATTTACCTTCTCCGTACATGGCAAGGACATTCATCATCGGTTCTTCTTCACCCGGTTTTACGGTCAAGGAACGGTAGATAGCGTCAAACAATTGAGCAGCCTTTTCCTTAGAAGAAGATTCGATAGCCAATGTAGCACGAGGAGCATCATTCAAATACCACAAAGTAGCCTCTTCCATTTCGACTATCTTACCGGCAATCTGGTTTCTCCAATCCTTTTCAACAGGCAAGAATCCCTTGTTGCCAGCTTGGAAGTGAGCATGGTCCGGAGCAGAAGCGCCACATTTAGGACCGTTATAGAAAATAACATAATCGGTCAAAGCCTGAGCCAAGTCCAACATGTCTTCCATACGTGAAGCAATGCGTTGGTCTACGTGTGCTTGTTCCGGTATCGTCAAATGACGAGGGAAGATAGGGAACGGATTGACCAATATATTATAATGTCCCTTAAATGGAACACCCTTTTGTACAGCCGGGAGATTGGCCGGACACAAGAAACACTTACGTTCCTTAATGGTCTTGGCATCTACTTTCGCTCCAGAAGAAACGATACGTGCCGGATTGAACTGTACTTTATAGAGTACACCATTCACGTCCAGCTCCTTCACCTTAACGGTAGAAAGAGCTTCGTAATTGTTCCGGGCAGTTTCCCAAGAGGTCAACTGCTCGGTTATAAGATTATTTATGGTCTGGTTCATCATATTCTTTTGTTTCACGTCTCCCCTTTGCGAAGGGGGAATAATTTTATTTCTTCTTATTCAAAGCAATACGAGCCTGCAATTCCCATGTACGGATACGGTCCTTATACAAGTTGTGTCCGTTCATCTTCACGATGTCCAACGAAGCATCGGAGTTGTCATCCCAACGACGGCAGAGATATACCACATCGTATACACGACCAATCTGATACTGACGAGAGAAGTTCAATCCCAATGCATAGTCTTCACCGTAACTGGTATTAGGAACCTTCACTTCACGCAATACCGGAGTATAGAATGCACGTGGAGCACCCAAGCCATTGATACGAAGCGCATTGTTGCGACCGTTGTCCGGTGTCCATTCCTTGTGGTCGATGATACCCGGAGCAATCATGTTCATGTTGAAGTCGGTCATCATGTAAGTACCCACTACCATCGCACAATTCTGTTCGTAGAATGCGTTGACCATGGTAGTCAATGTATTTTCATCCTTATAAACGTCGTCACTATCGAGCTGAACGGCAAACTTACCGCACTTCGGATGGTGTACACCCATGTTCCAGCAACCACCGATACCCAAGTCCTTGCGTTCCGGGATGATGTGAATCAAACGTTCGTCATCCTTGAATTCATCAATAGCTTCTGTAGTACCATCGGTTGAATGGTTGTCGATAACGATAAGGTTATATTTGAAATCAGTCTTTTGGCTCAATACAGACTTGATGGCATCACGGATAGTACGGATACGGTTACGTACCGGAATAATAACAGATGCTTCGTATTCGAAGTTACCGGCAGAGAATTCGATTTCCTTGAACTTTGGTTCCAAATAGCCACCGATTTCCTTCAAATGTTCAGTACAAGCCTGTTCCATTTCAATCTGACGGTTACGGTTTCTAGGGTCTACATAGTCGAAAATCTTTTCACCACTCTTACGGGTATCGTTTTCTACTTCGCTATACAAGTATTCGTTGATGTGCATCAAATCAGCCTTCTGACTCAACTTCAAACGCAAGTCGTACAAACCGGCGAATGTATATTCTGCCTTCATGCGGCTAGCAGCTTCCTTCAACATTTCAGTGTTGAACAACAAAACAGAACCGAAATTGAAGTCGTCTCTCAACGAACCGAACTGATAGTCAATCACCGGAGCATTGCTCTGCTTGCCTTCGCTGATTTGATAGTAGTCAGCATAAACCATACCTGCCGCTGAATCATCTGCCAAATGAATCATACGTTCCAATGCGAACATACCCAATTCGAGAGTAGTTTCCTTAGTATAAAGCAAAGTGTATTCACCGCTGGCATTCTGTGCTACCGCTTGCATAGCCTTGCTGCTGAACGGATTTTCCACGACGATGCATTGGCAACCTTCCAACGCTTCCAATTCAGCATCGGTAGTCAACAAATAAATATCCTTCACGAGGCCAGTAGCCTTCAATCCTTGTATGGTCTTTTCTACTTGTTCTTTTCCTGCATAAGGAACAAAGCAACTAATTTTTTTCATGATAATGTAGATTTATGTTTTTGATTTATGATTTATTTCAATGATTTTCACCTTTTATATTTGATAATTCCCACTTCTCCACTGGTAGCAGTGAACAATACTTCACGTCCATTCAACGGAACCACGGTATTGATGAGTGAATTTCCTACCTTGTGTTTCCAAATGATTTTCCCAGTCTTGGCTTCCAAGGCAAACAGAAGACCTTCCTTGGTACTTCCATACATCACACCGTCTTTTTCTTGTGGCATGGAAGGCGCATGTTCATAACCGAAACCTACGTTCGATGCCCATACTTGTTCCGGGGTATCTGTCAAGGCCGAATAACAAACAATGCTGTCGTTCATCGTCTTGCTATACACCCGTTCTCCATCTTCAGACAAACCGATGGTTTCACGTACTTGGGAACGGAACGTACGCCAAACGGTTTCTCCATTCTGAAGGTCGATAGCAGTCATGGCACGTTGAGGGTCCGCAATGAACACCTTTCCGTTCGAAGCTACCGGCCATACGGCGGCCGGTGAGAAATGCATGCGGGTCAGTCCACCCGTCCATTTCCAAATTTCCTTGCCTGTATGCTTGTCCAATGCATAGAGGGTATTGTCCCAAGCACTGAAGATGACCTTGTTGTCCGCAATCAATGGCTTGGTTTCAATGTATCCTTTCACCTGGTCATAATTCCAAACTACTTTACCGCTCTGGATATCAATGGCACGGAAAGTCTTGTCACTGGCACCCACATACGCTATTCCTTCATGAATGGTCACCGCTCCTAATACAGGTTCGGAGGCTTCTACTTTCCAGCGTAAAGAACCGTCTGCCACATTCAATCCGTAGATGTTACGGTCAGCAGAACCGAAGACTACAATGCCTTGGCTAACAGCCGGAGTACCTACAATACGCTTGCCGGATGCAAAGCTCCACAACTTCTTACCATTCTTCAAGGCATAAGCAGTCAAGCAACCCAAATCGTCGCCCACAAAGACCTTGTCGTTTTCTACAGCCGGTGAGCAATAGATACCCACACCTGTCTGTACTACCCATTTTTCTCTAGCCTTGGCATATTCCTGGTTCACGGAAAAGTCTGGATACTTTTCAGCTTTTCCTTGACGGTCATAATACTGCTCGGTCAAAGAGAAAGAGGCCCATTGCTTGGCCGGTTCACCTATTCGTTGGGTAAAGACCTTGATGGAATCCGAAGTTACTTCATAGATACCATATCCTTGCTTATTGTCCTTGTCACGTAAGTTACTACGCATCAAGACACCCGGAATACCGTCATAACGATGAACCTGATTAGCATGATAATGTCCCCCAATGAACAGGCGAACATTAAACGGGCGTACCGCATCAGTCACTTCATACCAATTGTCTACATCACCGTCTTTCATCGGATAATGAGAAACAAGAATCACCGGTTTGTCCTTACCAGCTTGCTCCATCCGTTCCGTCATCCAACGGATGTCCTGAGGCACCACATGTCCGTATGCCATTCGCATCAACGGACCGGAATTGAAACCTAAAAAGAGGAATCCCTTGTGTTCGAACTCGAAGCGTTCACTTCCGAAGATTTCACCGAAAGCCGTACAACCAGAATCGCTCCATTTGGTTTCGTGGTTTCCTAAAGCCACGTAATACTTCACTTTGAGCAAATCCAGACAAGACTTCACTTTCTCCATGGAAGCCCTATCCCCTTCTTCCGTAATATCACCGGTAACCAACACAAAATCGATGTTGTCCATTGCATTGATTTGTGCCACGGAACGCAACAAGTCTTCCGTCGGATTAGGGTTGTTCGGACTTAAATGAAGGTCTGTTAATTGGACAAACCTAAAAACAGACTGTGCCTGCATCCCCAAAGAGAGCAGGCAAGCCATGAATAATATGATTGTTCTACAAATCCTCATTATTTATTTTCAAAAAATGTCAGAATAGCATTCATCAAAGCTTCCCGTTCACAAGCTGTTCGTATGGTTTCGAATGGGAATCCCAACACATAGGTTTTATAATTGCCTTGATATGCCACCCCGGCACTCAAATTACTTTCTGAATAACGCATCACGGTATAAGCTTCTTTCGTTGCCGGTTCGATGGCATCGGGAGCTTCCACCACATACGAATCGCCATTCAATTCATGATGATAGGTATAGTTACCGGTCAACATCGGGAATGGAGAAGCTACACTCTTGACCTTTCCCTGTCTAGCCGCCTGACCTACACGCCATTTGTACTTCAACACTTCGGTAGCAAACTTCTTGTCGGCTTCTTCGGAAACAGCCAATCGGTTGTCCCACAAGTCTGTACCTACAAAGGCACCAGACACGAAGATATTTCCACCCTTACCACAATATGCAGTGATTGCATCCTGCAGCGGCTTGCTGAAGGTCTTGAACTGCAACGGAGTGACACCTCCTCTACCCATCTTGGTCTGACATTCCTTACCGAGGATTAGGTCTACGGTGGTATAATCATTCAAAGATACAGCACCATCTTCTACCGCTTCGTCACTGCAAGAAACAAACGAGTAACCTGCCTTCAAAATAGCAGCACCATGCACCGACGGATAATCGAAGGTGTTGCCGGCAATCACCTTCGTTTCATAATCACCGTAGCTGTCACCGAAACCGGAAGCGTCATCATCCATCCATGGAACGGCACGACGGAATTCTCTCATCTTGCCGATGTAGCTGATGTCCTGAATATAAGGTACTCCATGGTCTTGGTCGTCCAAGAAACCGGCAAATTCCTTGTCACCCGGAGCCGGTGCCACGAAGTCAGCAGGAGCACTGATACGGTCAAAGCCATTTACGACCAATACATTGCCCTTCGATTGGAAGGCTTGTCCTACAGACAAGATTTCTGACGGGAAGCTTTCACCACCCTTGTTGACTGCTGTAACCTTATAGCTACATACTTGTCCGGTAGGAATGGTTGTGCGATAAACATTACTATTCACCAAAACGCCGTTGTCAAAATCACCGTTACCGATACGGGTATAAACGATGTATTGTTCAGCCTTAGCCGTCGGTTCCAATGGATCGTCTACCGGTTGCCAAGTCAGTTCCACTTCGTTATTGTTGAGCAACCGGAGAGCCATGTGGTCTACCGGAAGTGGCTGTACCACATAGTCAGTCTTGTATTGGGAAGCCAAGAACTGAAGCATACCTTTATATACAGCACGGCTTACAGTGAAACGGAAACGAGGGTCGAGACCGTAACGCATATCGGCAAAGTTCTGATGTGAAAGCAATTCGAGCAACATAGTCGGTACTCTAGGTACACGAGCTTCATAGTATGACTTGTTCCACATACCACGACGACTCCAATTCGGTTCATACAACGTACGGATATCTTCCACAATATTCGACTGAATCAAGTCTGTCAAATCATGACTCAAATAACGGGTTGCACCGTTTGATAACTTTCCATCATACGCATCTGTCTGATAGATACCCAATGTTCCGATAATGGAATCATTCAACGTAGTACCTGCATCTGTATGGAAAGCAAAGGCCATATTCACCGGAATGTTCAAGCCTTCTTCATCCGGATTCACTTCCGAGCCACCTGCCAAATAGTTCACCCAAATACCACGTGATTTATAGTCATCTCCATAATCATCCTTACCTTGGCTGACGGTATAGACACTATCAGGAACACCAGCCCATTGCAACCAATAGCGGGAAGCTTCACAGAAACGTGGGTAGCTACTGATTTCGTCGTTGGCACCACGGGCTACATTACCCATACCACCACCAATCTTCACGGCATCAGCCGTAATCACCTTACCAGCCTTGGCTGAGCGGTTGCTCAACACCACCTTACCACTACCCTTACCGGCATCGAAGCCGAATGTTCCGAGATAAATCCAGGTACCACTACCCATTTGTTGGTTGACCTTGAACTGTGTTTCTCCACCTTTGTGATAAACGGTATAGAGGGCATCATCGGCACTGTTCGGCAATGTCTGATAAGAAACATAGACCGCATACTGACCGTCCGAAGGAATTTCCGGAATCCATTCTACCGAACTTTCCTTTCCCTTCTTGATAGTTTCTACCGCACGGTAAGTACCTTCCTTGAATGGATTTTCTGTACCCTTATAGTATTTACGCAAATGAGCAAAACCGGCACCATTGCCTTGCAACCATGCCTTGTCGCCCACCTTTTCCTGATAAGTAGATTTTCCGCTCAGCATACCGTCATTGTCGACGATAACTTCGGCGGTATTCACATCCCGTTCACGAGGCATCAAGACATTGGCGCCTGCATTTTCCAGCATCGGAACCAGGAACGGCAATACATAGCTTTGGGTATACAAGTCTTCCACGGTCTGGAAGATACGGGCACGTTGCCATTCCCAACGGTCCAACTCTTGTTCGAAATACCAACCGTGACTTTGCCACAAAGCGATATGCTTGTTCTGCAAACCTAATGTAGCTGTATGAGGAGACGAAACCTTGGTCACCAACGGCTTATCAACCTTTGGACTGAAAGTCTTGGCTTTCTTGTCTTTCTTGCTTCGCAATGCTTGCGGGATAAAGTCTTCAATGCAATGCTTGTTGGTCCATATTTGCACCTGATGCTTGGCAAATTCAGCCGGCAACAAAGCGGATACACCTTGATAGATTTCGGCTACATTGTCCTCGCGGAAAGGAATGTAAGCACAGTTCATATTGGCGAACAACTGCAAGGTCTTGCCTTCTACAGCAACGGAATCTATCTTTACCCGACCGACTGCAATTTCCTTGCGGGCAACATTGTCCAACAATTCTCCAATCTTCTGACGAACGTCCGCTGACAATTCTTGTGCACTGCCTACTTGGGGAAGCAAGGCAGCCGCTAGCAATGCATATTTGATTTGACGTTTCATAATTCTGATTATTTATCTTTCTTAATCAATAGACAAAGGCCCAACGCAGTAATCAAGCCATTGATAATGAGCAATTCAAAACTGATTTGATAACCACCGAACCATGCTTCACTGTTGGATTGCAAGATGTAGCAAATCACCGGCGATGCAATAGCTACCAAAGGTACCAACCCGTCGCGTACCGGCTTCTTACAAGCCATACCGAAGATGAACATACCCAAGATAGGACCGTAAGTGTAAGCAGCCAAGCTATACACTGCATTGATGGCACTGTCATCGTTCAAGTAATAGAACACCACAATAGTGAGAATCATCAAAGCCGACATGGCCACGTGAACCATCTTACGGGTCTTGGTCAACTGTTCATCGTTCTGCTTCTTGTTGGCTTGGAGAATATCCAGGGTAAACGAAGTAGTCAAGGCAGTCAAGGCACTACCGGCAGCCGAGTAAGCAGCAGCAATCAAACCGATGATGAACACGATACCGATGAACATCGGGAAGTTTTCACTCCATGCTACTGCACCGAAGATAGAGTCACCTGTAGCTGTTTCATTCGGCATATAGGCATCTTTGTACATGTAAAGCAAAGTACCCAAAACCAAGAACATACCAATGACGAAAATCTGGATAAAGGCACTGACGATCATGTTCTTCTGCGATTCCTTGAAATTCTTGCAGCTTAATGTACGTTGCATCAAGTCCTGGTCCAATCCGGTAGTAGCAATCACCATGAATACACCGGCAATGAATTGTTTCCAGAAATAGCGGCCGTCGTTGAAGTCATCGAAGAAGAAGACCTTGCTGGTAGAATGGTCGGCTATTGCACTGACCATACCGCCGAAGCCCAAATCCATGGTGTTGGCAATAAACACGATACAGCATACTACCGATGCAATGAGGCAGAAAGTCTTGAGCGAGTCTGTCCAAATCAAAGACTTCACCCCTCCTTGGAAGGAATAAAGCCAAATCAAGGCTACCGTCAAGATGACATTCACTTCAAACGGAATGTGCAACGGAGCGAACACCAATGTCTGCAATACCACACAAACTACGAAGAAACGGACCGAAGCTCCCAACATCTTGGAGATGAAGAAGAACCAGGCACCGGTGCGGTAGGACGAAAGTCCGAAGCGGTTTTCCAGATATCCATAGATACTGAGCAGGTTCATCTTATAGAACATCGGAATCAGCACCAATGCCACAATGACCGAGCCCACGAAGAAACCTAACACCATCTGCATATAGGCATAGCCGTTGTTCAGTACGGCACCCGGTACAGAGATAAAGGTCACTCCCGAAATGCTGGCACCAATCATGGCAAAGGCCACCATGTACCATGCGGTCTTTCGGTCACCGGTAAAGAACTCTGAGTTTTTAGTCTTACGTCCTGTTATCCAGGAGATAATAAAAAGTAACGCAAAGTAGCATGCAATCGTTGCAAGTACAATCCAAGCAGTAGTCATCTTT
>JAFTTU010000087.1 GCA_017466635.1 Bacteroides sp. | reverse complement strand
ATGTATGGTATAAACTGTGGTGTACCGAAAACATTGGTAAAACACTTGGTGAACCATTTTGCAAATAAAACGGGCGACCCGAATGTTCAAAACATACTGACAAACATTCTGCACACTCCTATCAGTCCGGAATTGTTACCCGTGGGAGAAAATGATACGATAGTACAACAGACAGAGGACATTATTGGACCTTATGAACTGCACGACTTCTTCCTTTTTTACCTGTTAAGATATGGCACGGAGCCTGCTGACATTTTGGAATATGCACTAACCGCATTCAAGGACATGTATGATAAGCAGAGCATCAAAAAATGGCTGAAGGTATTCTTGAACCGTTTCTTTGCCCAACAGTTCAAACGTTCATGTATGCCCGATGGACCCAAAGTAGGATCTGTAGCATTAAGTCCACGTGGAGAATGGCGTATGCCAAGTGATGCAAATGTATCAGTGTGGATCAATCAATTGGATGATATAGGTTAAAAAATACACTTTTCTGAATTGATATTTTGATTGATAAGATGTGTTACTGAAAAATATTAGTAATTTTGCCGGTAAATAAATGACGTATGGAGAATAATCAATTGGATGAAATGGATGAAATCATCCTTCGGATGTTGTCAGAAAATGCTCGTGTCCCATTCCTTGAAGTAGCTCGAGCTTGCGGAGTATCAGGCACAGCCATTCATCAGCGTGTGGCACGACTCAACGCAATGGGAGTACTGCAAGGTACTGAATATAAGATAGACCCAACAAAGATAGGATACGAAACATGTGCCTATATTGGATTATATCTTAAAGAAGGTGTTTCGTTTGATAAAGCTGTAGAGACTTTGAATCAGATACCCGAAGTGGTAGAATGCCATTGTACCAACGAAGCCTTTGATTTCCTCATCAAAGTCTATGCTCGTAATAACGACCATTTGCTTACTATCATTCACGAGAAGCTGAAGCCTATAGGTCTCTCGCACTCTAAGATTATCCTTTCATTTCGCCAAATCTTTAGGAAACAATTGACAATGTTGCCAATGAAAAGATTATAGTACGATTGCTGTAAATGTCATATCAACCAGTCACGGATTCGATTACGGATGGCATTCGAATCGCTTAACAACCGGATAAATTCTAAGGCTGAGCGCTTATGATAATTGTTCTTCAGTAAATGTACACATCCTTCCATGTCACTTCCTGGAATTTCTATTGGAATAGCTTTGATTCCTTGTTCGTCATGTATAGTCGCTTCGGAAAGGATTGTAACCAAGTTACTTTGTTTGATAAGCTTTAATAAAATATGCACTTCGTTGAGTTCCAAACGGACACGAAATGGAGGGTCATAATGGGCAATGAGTTGTTCGAGAGCATTTCGTGCTTGCATACCTTTGGCAGGCAAGGCTATGTCATATTTCTCAAGTTCTGTTAGGGTTACTGTGCTTTTGGAAGCTAGCGGATGATGATTGTTGACAATTGCAGCCAGATGGTTATGAAAGAGAAGATGTGATTCTACTCCTCTATATTCCTGACTAGGTTTGAATGCTAATACGAGATCCACCTTATTCTTCTCCAACAGATTCATCAATTCTTCCATAGATTTGTAATGAATGTTGAGTTTTACCTTAGGGTACAGTTTCATGAAGTTCAACAACGTATCGGTCAGGATGGGACTGAATGTATGCGTTGCACCTATATTCAAAGTACCTGTCAACAGTGTTTTCAGATCATTCATGCGTGATTTGCAAGTGTTGGCACAATGGAGGGTTTGAAGTGCTAAAGGAAGCAATTCTTCTCCCGATTCGGTCAAACTTACAGAATGACTATTCCGTTGGAACAGTTGGACATCTAGTTCCTGTTCCAATTGTTGGATTTGCTGTGACAACGTACTTTGGGTGATATACAGTGCTTTGGCTGCTGCAGAGAAATTCAATAGCTCTGCTACCTTTATAAAACTGTTTAATTGTTTGAGTTCCATATGACTAATTATATCTGTTCCCTCACGGATGCGTACTTTGTCTTTATACGTTGATGTTTTGGATGATAAGACAAATCTTCTTCCTTATCCATTTCTATCAAATGGATATTTCTCTTCTGGAAGTTCTTTGAGAGGTGATATTTTTCTATCGCCCTAAATATGGAGGCCACTATTATTATCGTGATAATACCGCCCCAGACAATCGTTGAAAAGGTCATAGTCTTTACAATTATTTTATAAATTTGTGGCAAAGGTAATGCTTTTGAAAAACATGATGGCGGTTTGGCTAATGGATGTTTCGATAGTGCTATCGTTTTTATAATTTGGAATTAAGAGGACTGATAGCCCATTGGCAGCGTATAGGATTCTGCCGTTGAGCTATCAGTTCCTCTAGAATGTGGTATCCCAATGTTTATCTTGGAAACAATCTTTTTGTTCTTTACTTATTAGATTTTTTCTAATGCCTGGCTGATATCTGC
Source organism: Bacteroides sp. (assembly GCA_017466635.1). Lineage (GTDB taxonomy): Bacteria > Bacteroidota > Bacteroidia > Bacteroidales > Bacteroidaceae > Phocaeicola. Next base: position 2,619 of record JAFTTU010000087.1, on the reverse strand, counting down.
CAACAAGTCATCGATATGTTCTGTTCCTACGGACAAGCGGATGGTTGAGGGAGTGATATGCTGGGTCGCCAATTCCTCTGCCGAGAGTTGCGAGTGGGTCGTGGTGTAGGGGTGAATGACCAGGCTCTTCACATCGGCCACGTTGGCCAACAGGGAGAAAATGTGGAGTGAGTCGATGAACTTCCACGCCTCTTCCTGTCCTCCCTTTATTTCAAAGGTGAAGATGCTGGCTGCACCATTAGGGAAGTAATTGTTATACAACGCATGGTCGGGATGAGTGGGCAAAGAGGGGTGATTGACCTTCACGACCTTCGGATGATGATTCAGGAAGTCCACCACCTTCAACGCATTTGCCACATGGCGCTCAACACGTAGCGAAAGGGTCTCCAACCCCTGCAACAGGATGAACGCATTGAATGGCGAAAGGGTGGCACCTGTATCGCGAAGGATGACCGCACGGATGCGGGTGACGAAGGCGGATGCACCGGCCACATCGGCAAAGACGGCACCGTGGTAGCTTGGCTCGGGCTTGGCCAAGGTGGGGAACTTGTTGGGGTAGGCTTTCCAGTCGAAACGGCCTCCATCTACGATGACCCCACCCAACGAGGTGCCATGTCCGCCGATGAACTTGGTGGCAGAGTGTACCACGATGTCTGCCCCATGCTCCAATGGACGGAAGAGGTAGGGGGTAGCAAACGTGTTGTCTACAATCACAGGGACACCATGGCGGTGGGCTATCTCAGATACACCTTCAAGATTCAATACGTCGGAATTCGGATTGCCGAAGGTCTCCACGAACACCACTTTCGTATGGGGACGGATGGATGCTTCCAGTGCAACGGGGTCGTTCACCCGGACGATGGTGTGGGTGATGCCCTGTGCGGCAAGGGTATGGGTGATGAGGTTGTACGAACCGCCATACAGATTGTCGGCTGCTACCACATGGTCGCCCGCCTGAAGGATGTTCTGTAGGGCATACGTAATGGCTGCAGCTCCTGATGCTACGGCCAATCCGGCCACACCCCCTTCCAGTGCGGCTACGCGCTCTTCAAAAACACCTTGTGTGGAGTTGGTCAACCGGCCATAGATGTTTCCTGCATCGCGGAGGCCGAAGCGGTCGGCTGCATGTTGCGAGTTGTGGAAGACATACGAGGTTGTCTGGTAAATGGGTACCGCGCGTGCGTCGGTGGCGGGGTCGGGTTGTTCTTGACCTACGTGTAGTTGCAATGTCTCGAAGTGAAGTTTTGTTCTTTCCATAATTGATTCTCTTTTTAGGTGATACATTTTGTTCTTTTTGTCGGTGCAAAGTTACATGTTGTAGGATTTTCGTACAAGATGTGTCTGATTTTTGGAAAAAGTCACTAAATTTGCATCTGAAAATAGTAAAATTGCCAAGTCGGAAGAGCGGATTGGACGTTTTGGCAGAATATTATTCTTTATGGAAACATTGGATAAAGTTGACTTGCAAATCCTGCGCACCCTGCAGGAGAATGCCCGACTCACCACCAAGGAACTGGCTTCGCGGGTGAGCCTCTCTTCTACACCCGTATTTGAGCGCTTGAAACGGTTGGAGAGCAATGGCTATATCAAGAAATACATAGCCGTGCTCGATGCAGAGAAGCTCAATCAGGGCTTCATTGTCTTCTGCAATGTGAAGATGAGCAGGCTGAGCCGTGAGATAGCACAGGACTTCGCGGAAATCATCCGGGGCATTACCGAGGTGACGGAGTGCTACAATATCTCAGGAAGTTTCGACTACCTGCTGAAAATACATGCTCCCAATATGAAATATTATCAGGAGTTTGTCCTCAACGTATTGGGCACCATCGAGAATCTCGGTTCGTTGGAAAGCACTTTCGTGATGGACGAAATCAAGCATGAATATGGTATAAACGTATAGGTGCGAGGAATGGTCCTCAATCACCCCATCTTGCCCGTCAGATAGGCTTGGGTGCGCTCGTCGGTGGGGTTGGAGAACATGGTCTCCGTATCGCCGTACTCCACCAGTTCACCCAGGTACATGAACATGGAGCGGGAGGAGATGCGCATGGCCTGCCCCATGTTGTGGGTGACGATGAGGATGGTGACCTCCCGTTGCAATTCCTGCATCAGCTCCTCGATGTGGATTATTACAAATATTTCATTTAGAGAATATTATTTCTATATAATTATTTAGCCCTCTTTTTAGCAAATATCTCATCGATCATCTCTTTTACATCCTTATTCACTTGCAAGAAATTTGCATACAGAATACGTTCTCTTGCATCCCGTGACTTGAACGTATAGAACTTGGGTAGCGGTACATACTCCGCTTCTTCTTTCTTTATCTCCTTCATGTCAAAGTCGGTCTTGCAGTAGAATTTGGAGGTCTTGAACTCTTCTGATTCCTGTATATTCATCTGGTCACGCATACCCACTTTGGTTTTCACAAAGTCACGAGCCACCTGACCGCATACCCAACCAGTCGGCATATCTGAGATTTTGCTCGCCGGAACAAGATTGTCCATGTTCTCGTTTAGATTGATGGAGGTCTTGTCACGGTCAATGGTGACACCCTTCTTCAACTGTACCACCTTGCCGAAAATGTCATTGGAGAGCCATTCCAAAGTTTCCTTGCTT
>JAFTTU010000100.1 GCA_017466635.1 Bacteroides sp. | reverse complement strand
TTCTTTTAATAATTTTCTTATTAGTAGTCCGTGGGGGAATCGAACCCCCCTTGCAAGAATGAAAATCTTGAGTACTAACCGATATACGAACGGACCATCCTTCTTTGAGGTGACTTCGCCTTGGCGATGTCTTTTTGGCGGTATGGACGGGACTCGAACCCGCGACCCCCTGCGTGACAGGCAGGTATTCTAACCAGCTGAACTACCACACCAAATTTCAAAGAATCGGCTTCCTTTCCGAAAGCGAGTGCAAAAATAGAGTGTTTTTTTGAAACTGCAAAACATTCCGAAGAAAAAATGCAAGTTTTGATGAATTTTCCTTCCTTTTCCCTATTTTTGTACTCGGATATAGCTATATAATATAAGGTAATGTATCAAAAGATATCAGGCATTGTGCTCCACACCTTGAAGTACAACGATACTTCCAATATCGTGGACATTTACACCGAGCAGAACGGACGTGCTTCTTTCTTGCTCAAAGTGTCCCGCTCCAAGAAGAGTGGGGCGCAGAATGTATTGTTCCAGCCATTGGCATTGGTGGAGATTGAGGCCGATGTGCGTCCTTCCACCAATCTGCACCGCATCCGTGAAGCGAAGTCCCTGTATCCTTTCCGTTCCTTGCCTTATCATCCTTACAAATCGTCCATTGCCATGTTTTTGGCAGAATTCCTTTATCGTGCTTTGAAGGAAGAAGCTCCCAACGAGGCGCTTTTCGCCTACTTGCAGCATTCCATCCGTTGGCTCGATGAATGCGAAGGACGTAGCTTTGCCAATTTTCACCTGGTATTCCTCATGCGTCTTTCCCGTTTCTTGGGCTTGTATCCCAATGTGGACGATTACACCTCCGGTTGCTATTTCGATATGCTCAATGCCTGTTTCACTCCTTTGTTGCCGAAGAGTGGTTCCTTCCTGAAACCCGATGAGGCCGCCCGCATCCGCTTGTTGCTCCGCATGAATTATGAGACGATGCACCTGTTCGGGATGAGCCGCACCGAGCGCAACCGTTGCTTGACGGTCATCAACGATTACTACCGTTTGCACTTGCCCGATTTCCCGGTGCTGAAATCTCTCGATGTGTTGAAGGAGTTGTTTGACTGATGGGCGAATCATTCCTAAGAAAAAGCTAAACCTCTTCGCACACCACCATATCCATACCCCGATACACCACCACAATTTTGTGAAGTGTGGTCATGCCTATGTTGCGCTTCACCACTTCCGTATCGGCATAGCGATTGGCCTGGGCTATGGCTTCTTCACGAAGACGGGCCACCACCTCGTCACTGTCCTTGCCCTTAGCATATTTCAGCTCGATGATGTAGCTATGGAGCATGTCCTTCCAGATGTCAATCATCGGAAGCATGAAGATGTCGGCATAACCACCCTGCGTATCTTTTTCCGACTCAGGACGATAGAACTTGTTTTGAGCCGTCATCGCCAAAGTGAAACCATGAACGAAGGATTCGCCCTTCTGACGGTCTCGCTGGGATGCGTAAGTAGTCAAACAATCGGCAATGTACTGGAAATATTCACGCCACTTGCCATCGTATGCCAAATCTGCATTCAAATCCCCCTTTTCCATCCTGTCAAAACGCAAGTCCACCTCATCGTATGTTTCCAACAGATAATTGAACAACTGCTCACGCACCACCTGATTCGGAATCTTGAAACGTGTCTTGCCCCGATGCACTCCATCAATCGTTATCATTCCAAAGTAATAAAGCAAGCTGATGAAATTGTCGGGGTCGGCTATCCTTTCGGCAGGGAAACCAGTCTTCAGTTCACCCGTCACATAACCCTGCGAAACCAAAGTCTGAATGACCGAAGCATCGTGAGCAAACTCCTTGTCCTTACGAATGAGCATACGCAGCTTGTTGTAATCCACACGGATGTTTTCTTCTATCATATTCTTAGGCAAACGTCCACCATTTCGAATATAATTATCTACAAAATAAAGCACCATGTTTGAGTTGTACATCGTAGTCTTGCCATAACTTTCTTCCGCAAAACAATAATTATCGTACCAAGGCTTCATCCGCTGAATCAATTCATCGGTAGAATGATGAAACTCACAAGTAGTGCGGTAATAGTCCAGCATTTCCCTAACATCCATTTCCGAGAACCCCGTCAGTTCGTTGAACTCCGGAGAAGTGGAATAGTTGGTGCCGATATTGAAACCGCTGGTCAGGTCGTCCATCGTCACAGGGCTGACACCCGTCACAAAACAACGTTCAATCGAAGAATCGGTACCTCCCTTGATGGTGTCAAAGAATGTACGCAGATAACCCGTGCTGTGCGTTTCTTTCATATAGTCATCCAAACAACCCGGCTCGGAAAGAATCTTGTTGGTGAAATGGTCGTATTCATCAATGAAAAGATAAATCTTCTGACCGGCATCTGCTACCCTTTGGTACAAGAAGTCCAATTGTTTAACCGCCCCGTCCTTCTCATTCATTTTCTCCTTCAAACCTTGGGGTAAATAATCCGCATACACATCACAGAAACGGCAAAATGCCGTGTTGCAATGTGCGTCCAAAGAATCCCGATAATTATTCAGGCTAGCATCAACGACCGAGAAATTCAGATAAAGTATCAAATAGCTATTCCGCTCGGGGGTAGGATGCTGACCGATATACAAGTCACCATATAGTTCATCAAACATATCCTTTGCCAACACATCGTAATAATGTTTCAGCATCGAGAGTGTCAAGCTCTTGCCAAACCTACGCGGACGAATATAGAGAAAGAACTTGTTAGCCTGCTCTATCACGGGGATAAAACGGGTCTTATCTACATAATAACAATCGTCACGGCGGACGGCTACAAAGTTCATCATCCCATACGGAATGCGTTTGCGGTATGTATTCATAATCGGCTGCTTTGGATTCATCTGCAAACATACGATATTTTGTGCAGAAAAACAATCATCCGTTACGTTTTGTCATGTCCTTCATCGCTCCAACAAAGCTTCCACTTTTTCTTTCCTTCCATTCCTGTCATCTTCATCCAAGCTTATTTGATTTTACCATAGAGTACAAATGAATTGTCATCTTCATGTATTCCTTCCAATAAATCACGTACCCGATTTGCTTCATCGGAAGGAATGTTTTCTTCCCTAGCCAGCACTTCTTTGCACATGGCTATTACTTCTCTAGGCTGCAAAGCCATCGTCAGGTAATCGCCGTTCAATCCAAACCATTTATCCGTAATTTTCATCTCTCCATAACCATCCAAAACGATGTCTATATAGGCTCCCTTCATTGTCTTTTTATCCACAATGATACGTTTTTGTGGAAGATACCAATATCCAAAATCGTTTGGGACAGATTCCGCCAACATAAACAAATAGTAGTCCGACACGTCTTCCATCGACACATGAGGTCCCCGTTCTTGCAAGCAATGGATGGTAAAACGTGGCATCAAACGATTCTCCTTCACATTGTAATGATACAACGTGTCTGCATTTGAAGTACAGAAAGTTACGTTTCCTGACCGATTCCATAGATAATACTGGGATGCCAACCGATTTCTCCAGCCAATAGAGGATACTTCTTGGAGCATATTTCCTTTCAAGTCCTGTAACCACAACAAAGGTTTTTTCCCTATTTCATCAATCGTGAAATGAGGACCGCGGGCTAGCAGCATCACACTGTCCAGCATTAAAATTTCCGAACATCTATTGACGTTCAGCGGAATGCTTTTCAATACCTTTCCATCACTTATACGGAATTGCAGAATTCTTTCCGGGTTCAAGTCACGCACATAGATGCAATCGTTCTGTTCGTCGGGTTGAACCTGATAAGCATTCACATGGAAATCATACATCCCCTCACCGGCTTGACCTATTGTGCGTAGATAATTTCCTCGCTTGTCGTAAACTAGCACTCCCTTTCTTTGTGAATCTATGACAAAAAGGTGATTCTCTGAAGAATATAACTGGAACGGAACGGTCTTAGCTTCTTCCTTGTCGTTCTCCAATCTCAACAATTTCCAATCTGCCACCAAATGGCTCAACGGAATAGTGACATGTTGCTTGATCCATTCCTGTTCGCATACGATTACTGTGTCTTTTCCTGCCACCTTCTTGACGGCCACAACATCGCAATTGTCCAAGCCTATTGTTGGTTTGCTTTCCGTGCAAGCGCAACATCCCAACAACAATCCAATCCATAAAATCCACTTTTCCATCATTCATTCTTTAAATAAACCAACATCAATACGGCATTATCATCATCCTTCATACGTGTCAATTCGTCGGGAAGCTGTATTCCTTTTTCCATCTGTTCCTGTAAATAGGGTACTTCCAACCAAGCCATCAACACATTGTCGGCCACCCTAGCCACGGGACGGAAAGGCAGATTGCCTACCATATCATTTACTATTGCATCGTTTTCTATTTTCAGGCATTCCCCTGTCCGCTTGTCAAACAATAGATATTGGAAGGAAATGTTTTGCGGTTGGGATATATCCCATGTAGTATATGGCATTAAAACGAAACGCCCTCCTTCGAATACACTTGGTCGATAGTAATTCCTTGCTTTGGCTAAAGCGTTGTTACGTTCGACGGACATCATGACCGGTTCCAGACGCAAGTCTTTGGGAAGTCCATATTTTCCCATATCCAAACGCAAACGAGGCACCAACTTGTCCGGTTTTACCGTAAAGAGTGTGTCACAATAGTAATCACGGAAAACATGCTCATCCTTATGGGTATAAAGATAGCGTTCCAGCGTATGATGATACAACCAGTTGAATCCTCCAGGCACTTCGAAACGGTCGTATTGAGGGAAACGTTGCAAGGTATCCGCCCGTTCGTCAGTAATCAGCAGACGATACTCCTGCTGGCCAGTATGGTTGATGATAAACGACAGGCAAAGGCTGTCCTGAATGACCGAGGTAGCCCAACCACCCGGTTTGGAATATTGGGTCAGGAACTTGCCGTCCGATTGGAATGTCAAGACTTTTTCGCCACTGAAAAGATATACGTATTCGGAACCTTCGAGTATTTCGATTCCTCGGATACTGGTATATTCGCCCGGTCCTTGTCCCTTGCGGGATATGCGACGCAAGAATTTTCCCGTCTTCTCGTCAAAGGTCAACAAGCCTTCTGAACAAGGCACATATATACATCCGTTAGCCAAGCGGATTTGGCTGAGCATCTGGCGGGCGACCAAAGAAGTATCTGTTGTTTCCAGAGGAACGAATGCCACTTTCTCCGCAATGTCGCTCAACTTTACCGATTTCACATTCTCTACTCCGCTTTCGAAAGGAATCACCATGCAGTCACCTTCCGTGAGCAATGTTACCTGCTTCTCCGATGTACATGAGAAAAGCGTCCATACGACACTGATGGTCGCTATCCATACATTTGTTTTCATCATAATTTTGCTATCCGATTTATTACTGGCAGCAAAATTAGACAATCTCTCATGACTGAGGATGTAGGATAACAGAAAGTTTGAGATAAGTCAAGCCGTTGAAATAAAGAGTTTTAATGAAAGAATGGATGCAAAAATGAGATTTTTAGCCATCAAAAAAGGAGAGGCTTTCTATCTCCAACCAGCCATAAACTCTGCGAAAAGCTTCTTGTTACCCTTATCGAATTCCAACTTCTTGCAGATTGTGCTGATGTATCTGTCCACCGAACGTGGTTGGATATCCAGTGTTTCGGCTATATGGTCGAATTCCAATCCCAAGGCAACCAGATAACAGATGTCCTTCTCACGGTCGGACAAATCCTTGCAACGGATATCCAGACGAATGGCAAAATCCCGATGGGAAAGGTTCATCCAATGTTGGAGCAAATGGCGTTCGGATGCAGGATGATAAGCATGCTTGTCCATAATCCGACGGAACACCTGAAAGGCCTCGGCATCTTGAGTGGACAGGGCATCTCCTTTTACCCGATAGATGGTTTCCAATTGTCGGATACGGATTTCACTTTGACGTTTCTTATCCTTCAATTCATCCATCTCCAGTTGCAGTTGTCGGGTGTACTCCTGTTGGCCCATATTCCGTTTCATTTCCTCGTCCATTGAGTCAATCCGTTTCTGTAGAAGTTGGACTTGCGCCTTATGGTTCTGCCATTCTTTTTGGTAACGCTTCCTTTGCCAACGAAGGAACAGGATGATCGTTGTTCCTAGCAGTATGAAAGCAAGTACACTTATCAGGATAGTGGCATACCATCGGCTACGCGTTTCGGCATATGTCCGTTGGAGTTCGGAATGGGCATGCTTCTCCTCCCAATCCTTCAGTTTGTTTTCCGTATAGACTGTTATGAAAGAGTCTACATCAGCGATATATCGGCGGGAAAGCCGGGTAGCCAAAGGGTACATCTTGTATCGGGTAGCCTCTCTGTACAACAGGTAATTCAAGTTGGCTCTGCGGGGCAAATCTTCAATCGCATCTACCATCGTGCAAATGCTGTCCGTTATTTGCAAGTTTC
>JAFTTU010000099.1 GCA_017466635.1 Bacteroides sp. | reverse complement strand
TTGGGGATGAACGAGAATACAGTGTGTTCCACATCATAGTCCACCACTTTCAAAATGTGTGAAACCAACTGTTTGCCCAACATTTTCCGTTCCCGATAAATGTCTTGGTCGCTCCCCCGGCTGAAGTAGATACGTTCGAAAGAACAAGCGGAACATGTTTTCGAACGACTGATTTCTGCTAAATGCATCGCTCCGTTCCGTTTTGCCAATAATGCTTGCCCCGGTAATAATTCATGTACCTCTTTCAATGGTGCATCGAAAACCGTTTGTATCACCGGACGCTCACTGGCAAGTACCAATACTTCATCATTCTTATACCAAAAAGCGGTTCGTATACCCCAAGGATCACGTACAGCAAAACTCTCTCCACTGCCGGTCACTCCGCATATCACGTAGCCCCCGTCCCAAGTACAACTCGTAGTCTTCAACACATTCGTCAAGTCAATATGCTCTTCGATAGCACAATTCATATCGAGTCCTTCCAAACCTTCCTTTTGATACTGGCTATACAGATGTTCCACTTCCCTATCCAACCGATGTCCCAATTGTTCCAATAGAATATAAGTATCGGCATACCGACGTGGATGTTGTCCTTCAGCAGTAATGTCTGCAAAAAGTTTATCTACGTTAGTCAGATTGAAATTACCACAAATGGCCAAGTTTTTCACTTGCCAGTTATTACGTCGAAGGAAAGGGTGGATATAGGTCAGCCCACTCTTGCCCGTAGTAGAATAGCGCAGATGTCCCATATAGAGTTCGGCAGCAAATTCTTCACTATGTCCGCTTATGTTTTGAAAGATTTCGGAAATGGCGGCTGTACCCGTAGCCCGTTCACGGAACATATATTCCTCTCCGGGTCTTGCATTCAGTTTCACGCATGCCAATCCTGCCCCTTCCTGCCCGCGGTTGTGCTGCTTTTCCATGAGCAGATACATTTTTTGGAGTCCCCACAGTCGGGTTCCATACTTTTCCTGATAATACTCCAGCGGTTTCAGCAACCTTACCATTGCTACACCGCATTCATGTTTTAGAGGTTCCATCCGTTCATATTATTTATTTTCGCAGCAAAGGTAAGATAGGCTAAAGCAACAGGTCGGTACATCTCCATTATTTAAACGAACAAAAACGCTTAAATTTACGAATTAAAACATTTATATTGTGTGTTTATTTTAAATTAAAACAAACCGCTGATTATTTCAATAAATTCATAAGCCTCCAAACTTTTTTCCATATAGAAACAAAGCCACAAAACTTGATATTTTCGGAGATTTATATAATTTTGCGGCATCATAAACTTTAAAAGAAAGGTTGAGTATGGCATTGGTAAACGAAAATTTTCTGGAACTACCACAAGAGAATGTGTTTACAAGCATCAGTAAGGAGGTAGAGAAATTCAAGATCATTCATCCGTCCTATCACCTGATCGACCTTAGTATTAATGATGTAACACATTCTATAGGTACCCATGTGGCAAAAAGGATGAAGCAGGCAGTCGATGAAATGGTACAAGTGGCAACCTTCCATGGTTATGGACCTGAGCAAGGCTACGGATTTTTGCGTGAAGCCATTATCAAGAACGATTTCAATCCTCGAGGTATCCACCTTACACCCGAAGAAATATTTATCAACGACGGTATCAAGAGCGAAATTGGCAACATCGGCGAGATTCTTGGCCCCGACAATGCTATCGGTGTAGCCGACCCTATCTATCCCATCTACGTGGAGAGCAATGTCGTTTCAGGTAGAGCGGGTGTTTTCCGTGGAGGACACTGGAGCAATGTCAATTATTTGGAATGTGTGGAAGCGAACGGTTTTGTCCCGCAACCTCCGGCTCATCCTATCGATGTCGTCTATCTCTGCTCACCCAACAATCCCACAGGCATGGCCTTCAGTAAATCGGGATTGAAGAAATGGGTGGATTATGCACTTAAAAACAATACACTTATCCTCTTCGACGCTACCTACGAAGCCTATATCCAATCTCCAGACATTCCACATTCCATCTACGAGATACGTGGTGCCAAGAAGGTAGCTATTGAGTTGCGCAGTTTCTCACGCACAGCTGGTTTCACCGGCCTTCGTTGTGGCTATACTGTCATCCCTCACGAATTGCAGATACAGACTCTGGATGGTCGAAGCATCTCTATGAACTCCTTATGGAATTATCGCCAACGCATCCGGTTCAACGGGGTTTCCTATATTACACAGTGTGCAGCTGCAGCTATATACACACCCGAGGGTAAGATAGAGGTACACAATACCATCGATTATTACATGAAGAATGTGATGATGATGCGCCGCGAACTTTCTACCACAGGCATCCGTCTCTATGGTGGTGAACATGTACCTTACTTATGGCTCCGTATCCCTCATGTCAACAATGCTTGGGAATATTTCCGTATGATGCTTTATGGTGCCCACGTGGTCTGTACACCTGGCATCGCCTTCGGTCCCAGTGGAGAAGGATACATACGCCTCAGTGCTTTTGCCAGCCGTCCCGATTGTGAAAAAGCTGTGGTACAACTGAAAGAATGGTTATGAAAACATAGAATAAGAGAGAATGTATTATAAGTATTAGCCTTTAAGGTAAAAGATTGTTTCAGGACATTAGAATTATTATCAAACTATGTCAAAGTTAAGATTCAGAGTAGTGGAGACCGCCTTCAAGAAAAAGGCGGCTCCCGTAGAAATTCCAAGTGAAAGACCGAGTGAATACTTTGCCAAGTATGTGTTCAATCGTGAAAAGATGTTCAAGTATCTGCCCGGCAAGGTGTATGATAAGTTAGTGGATGTGATGGACAACGGAGCGCCATTGGACCGCAGTGTAGCCGATGAGGTAGCTAAGGGCATGAAGCGATGGGCGGAAGAATTCGGTGTAACGCACTATACCCATTGGTTCCAACCGCTGACAGAGGGAACAGCTGAAAAGCACGACGCATTTTTGGAACACGATGATAAAGGTGGTATGATGGAAGAATTCAGCGGCAAATTGCTTGTACAACAGGAACCCGATGCCAGCAGTTTTCCGAACGGCGGTATCCGCAACACCTTCGAAGCCCGTGGATATAGTGCATGGGACCCTTCCTCTCCTGTTTTTGTAGTGGATGACACCCTTTGCATCCCTACCGTCTTCATCGCCTATACCGGCGAATCGTTGGATTACAAGGCTCCCCTGCTGCGTGCCTTGCGTGCCGTGGACAAGGCTGCTACGGAGGTGTGCCACTATTTCAATCCCGATGTCAGGAAAGTGGTGGCTTATCTCGGATGGGAACAGGAGTATTTCTTGGTAGATGAAGGACTTTATGCTGCACGTCCCGACTTGCTGTTGACCGGACGTACCTTGATGGGACATGAAGCCAGCAAGAACCAGCAATTGGAAGACCATTACTTTGGAGCCATTCCCGAACGTGTGGCGGCATTCATGAAGGATTTGGAAATTCAGGCTTTGGAGTTGGGCATTCCTGTCAAGACCCGTCACAACGAGGTTGCTCCCAATCAATTCGAGTTGGCACCCATTTATGAGGAATGCAACTTGGCCGTCGATCACAACATGCTGCTGATGTCGCTGATGCGTCGTGTAGCCCGTCATCACGGATTCCGTGTACTGCTTCACGAAAAGCCTTTCAAGGGTGTGAACGGTAGCGGCAAGCACAATAATTGGAGTCTTGGCACCGACACCGGTATCCTGTTGCACTCACCGGGAAAGACCGCCAAAGACAACCTGCGGTTCATTACCTTTGTAGTGAATACATTGATGGCAGTCTATAAGCACAATGGCTTGCTGAAAGCTTCCATCATGAGTGCCACCAATGCCCATCGTTTGGGAGCCAATGAGGCACCTCCCGCCATCATCTCTTCATTCCTGGGCAAACAGCTCAGCGAAGTGCTCGACCATTT
>JAFTTU010000005.1 GCA_017466635.1 Bacteroides sp. | reverse complement strand
TTTCTATAAACACTTAAAAATCACAGCTATGTTAAAACGACTAAAAACAGTCAGTATGATGCTGTTCTTGATGGGAACTACTACAGGAGCAGCTTTCGCCAACTCCACAGCTGGAGCTGACGACGTGAAGATCACACAGCAAAGTGAAACAGCTACCGGTACGATAGTTGACGCTATGGGTCCGGTAATTGGTGCATCTGTTGTTGTTAAGGGTACTACCAACGGTACGATTACCGACTTTGACGGTAATTTCTCTTTGGCAGGTGTAAAGAAGGGTGACATCCTTGAAATCTCTTTCATTGGTTACGCAACTCAGGAAGTAGCTTGGCAAGGTAAGGCGCTCAATATTACATTGTTGGAAGACACACAGCAATTGGAAGAAGTGGTTGTAACCGCTTTGGGTATCAAGAAGGATGCCAAGAAATTGGGTTATGCAGTAAGCTCTGTAGGTGCTGAAGATTTGACCAGAACCGGTGGTGCCAACTTGGCAGCAGGTTTGTATGGTAAGGCATCGGGTGTACGTATTCAGGCTGCTCCTGGTGGTGGTACTTCTGCCGTATCTATCTCTGTTCGTGGTCTTTCTTCTATTACAGGTAATACTCAGCCGTTGTTGATTATGGACGGTGTTCCTTTGCGTAATGGTAATACCAACAACAATGACTATTGGGGCAACCAACGTATTAATTCCAACGGTTTCGTAGATATCAACCCGGAAGATATTGAAAATATCTCTATCTTGAAGGGTGCTGCTGCATCGGCTTTGTATGGTTCGGAAGCAGCCAACGGTGTTGTGATGATTACTACCAAGAAGGGTAAGAAGGGTGGCGGTACCCGCGTGGATTTCAGTGCTAATATGAGCTGGGATAAGGTAGCTTACATGCCAGAAATTCAGAAGGAATTCGGTCCTGGTTATGACAACTGGGTATTGGGTAATGCTGACCAAACAGCTTTGACCGGTTTCCGCCAGACTCGTTTGGACCGCAATGGTAATACTATCACTACTCCTAACCGTGAAACATACTACTCTTGGGGTGCTGCTTACGATGCAAGCAAGATGGTTACTTATTTTGATGGTACTCAACGTGCATTTGTACCAATTGAACACAATCAATGGGCAGACCTTTTCCGTACAGGTTTCAACCAGACATATAACTTGTCTTTGACCCATGGTGGTGAAAAGAGCAACGTTCGTTTCTCTTATACATATAATGATGTGACACCGATGCAGTATAACTCGGAAAATAGCAAGCATAACTTCAACTTGAGCGGTACTTTCGACATCACTGAAAAGATCAAGATGAACTACACTGCGACTTATACCAACCAGTACATCAAGAACCGTCCGTACCGTATCAGTCGTTTGACCAACAACTACTCAGGTATGTTCGGTGGTTTCACTGATATCGCTTACATCCGTGACCATACGATGACTAGCTTGGGGTATAAGAATAGCATTACAGCTGCAAATGGTGGTACAGACCAAACTTTGACACCGGATGAACAATTCTTGTATTCTCCAATGGGTTCAACAGCTCTTATTGATGAATACTTCTGGAATATCATGGGTAAGACTCAAGAAGAAGAACACCAGCGTTTCATCGGCTCTGTGAATCCAACTTGGGAAATCATTCCGGGCTTAACATTGAGCGCACGTATCGCTACCGACTTGACTCTTGACAAGATTGAAAACAAGAATTATTCGGAAAATGCTCACATCTTCTCTACCAACGGTCAATATTCGGATAGTTATGGCTTGACTAACAGCCGTTATCAGATTGTTTATGGTGATGTGATGTTGGCTTTCGATAAGACTTTCGGTGAAAAGCACAATGTGACAGCTAACTTGGGTTGGAATGCACGTCAAGAAACTAGCTATGAATCAGGCGTAAGCACTAGCCAAGGTTTGACTCAGGAAAATTGGTTCCACTTGAATGCTTCTGTAGGTACCAAGAATGCTAGTATGTACAAGTCTGAATTGCTCAGAACCGGTGCTTTCTTGACTGCTAGCTATGGTTACGATGGCTGGGGTTTCTTAGAAGGTTCTATCCGTCAGGAAAAGACTTCTACTTTGAAGAGCGGCAATAATTCATTCTGGTATCCTTCTGTTAGTGCTAGCTTCTTGTACACTGAATTCATGAAGGACAACAAACCGTCTTGGTGGGATTACGGTAAAGTACGTGCTTCTTACGGTATCGTAGGTAATGCTCCTGAAATCTACCGTGCGGTAAATGCTTACAACCAGGGCTCTTTGCTCCGTGCTACTACTTATACTTATAACTATGTCCCTACAGGTATCGGTAATGAAAGTATCAAGCCGGAAACCAAGTATGAATACGAAATCGGTTTGGAAAACAAGTTCTTCGGTAACCGTTTGAGTGTCGAAATGAGTTACTATTATAACATCGTTAAAGACCAGATTCTTTCGGCTACTTCAGCTGCTTCTATGGGTGCTACTAGCATGTTGATGAATGTGGGTGAATTGAAGAACCAAGGTTTCGAATTGAGCTTGAATGGTACTCCGTACCAGAACAAGGACTGGCGTTGGGACTTGCGTGCTAACATCGCATGGAACAAGAACGAAGTAACCAAGTTGGCTGATGGTCTTGACAGATTGGAACACGTGGGTATCGACAATGGTGCAGCCGTATTGGAATCTCACGTAGGTGAATCTATGGGTGACTGGTACACTTATACTTGGAAGAAGGACGACAAGGGTAACTACATCGTAGGTAGCAACGGTCTTTATATCACTGATACAGAAGCACGCCACAAAGTAGGTAACGCTATGCCTGACTTTACCGGTGGTTTCGGTACTAGCTTGACTTACAAGAACTGGGCTTTGGATATGTCATTCGACTTCCGTATCGGTGGTGATGTATTGAACCAACCATGGCAATACATGATGGATGCCGGTAACATCACAGAAGCAGTAGGTGTTCGTGACCACAAGACTGGCGGTGTATTCTACTATAGTACTACTGAAGACGTAAACGACAAGAGTTCTATCAGAGTATTGAGCGAAGCAGAAGCTGCTAAGATTAGAGACACTTACAAGAGAGGTGACAAGTATGAAGGTCATTACTTGTGGGACAATGGTTTGATTCTTCCGGGTGTGAAGGAAGATGGAACTCCGAACGACATCGTTGTGACTCAGTTTGAAGTGAACGACAGCCATTATGGTTGGGGAACTAGTGCTACTCAAAGTTATGCTGATGCTATCCAAGCTAACTCTTACGTGAAGTGTCGTGAAATCAGCTTGGCATATACATTGCCACAGACTTTGACCAAGAAGTTCGCTTGCAACAACTTGACAATCTCAGGTTTCGTTCGCAACCCGTTCTATATCTATCGTAGCTTGAAGTTGTTCGACTCTGAAACTACTGACGCAACCAACTGGATTTACCAGGCACAGATTGGTGGTTCTACTGCTAGTGCACGTTCGTTCGGTGTATCACTCCGTGCAAGCTTCTAATATTTCGTTGAATCAAAATAAAAAAGAATAAATTGATATGAAAAAGATATTTTCAATGGCATTTGCCGGATTGGCTCTGATGTTGTCTACAGCAGCTTGCTCGGATGCAGACTACGATGACAAGTACACAGACCCTTCCAAGACCAGCACTGTGGGTGTACCACAGGTGTTTACAGGTGTGATGCAAGCTGGTAACACATGGATGAACCCTGTTTATTACCGTTACTATACCCAATCAACTACATCAGGTGTATTCTCCGGTGTAATCGGCGAAAGCAACGGCCGTGGCCGATTCAGAGGCGCTTCTGAAGGTTACTTCAACACTCGTTGGATGAACTTCTATAATATGGTAGCTCAGTTCCGTTTGTTGGAACACAATTATAACAATCTTTCGGATGATGAAAAGAAAGTTAATGCCGTATTCTATTACTTAGGTCGTACATTGGTAGAAGCTCAGCTTCATGAAGTACTCTCTTTGTGGGGTGATGTTCCTTTCAATGGTGCAGGTTACCTTTGGAGAGATGGTGATTATGATGCAGCCAAGCAGGCTTGTGTATACGATGATGACGTTGTACTTTACAAGCAAATTCTTGCAAACTTAAAGGAAACTGCTGATTTCTTGGCCGGCAATGTGGATGCAACAGGTTTGGCCTCATTGGCTCGTCAGGACTATTCATTAGCTGCAGGTAGCAAGGAAGCTTGGAGAAAGTATGTAAACTCACTCCGTTTGCGCATTGCCCTTCACTTGTCAACCAATGGTGAATGTGCAGCAGATGGTAAGGCTGCTATTGCAGAAATCTTGAGCAATCCTTCTCAGTATCCGGTCATCGAAGCTAATGCTGAAAATATGGGTGTATCTGGTGATACTCAGACTGATACATTTAACTTCGGTAAGAGTTTGTCACAAGCATTGCACACAGGTAGCTATGCTATGGGTTCTGAAACTATGTTGAAGGCTTTGAACGTACCGGCTGACGGTATCCCGACTGCAGCAACTGACCCACGTTTGCAAGTAATGTATGACTGTAATCCGGATGGTGAATATGTAGCATACGACGTTCGTATGTCTAACACTGAAATCAGCAACTTGTCTGAAGAAAAGAATGTAGAATATGTACAGAGAGGTATTATCGGTGCTAGCTATTTCTGCAAAATCGACTCTCAGGCTGTAGCCGGTTGGACTTCTTACCAAGGTAACTTCAATATTGGTGGTATTTGGATGAGCGCTGCTGAAATAGCTTTGATTAAGGCTGAAGCTTATTTGATGGGTTATGGTGTAGCTGCTGACGAAGCAAAGGCTAAGACTAACTTCATTAACGGTATCGTGCTTTCTAATGAATACTATTGGGGCTTGAAGAAGAATTCTACACTTTACACTGCCGGTAACGACAGCTACAACGGTTTCCGTGAAATGGTAGAACCGACTGAAGCTGAAGTGTTGGCTTACGCTGAAAGTGTGTGGGCTCCGACTCAGGAAGCTGTTGCTACTCAATTGTGGATTAATCATGGTTTCATGAACGAATTGGAAGCATGGAACGTGGTACGCCGTACCGGTTATCCTACTGTAAACTTCTCTAGAGACACTCAGATTGATAGCTATCCAACTCCTCCTCACCGCTTGCCTTATACAAGCAACGAGTTGAGCTACAATGCAGAAAATTGTCAGGCTGCCATCTCTAAGAACTACAATGAATCAACTGGTTATTATACTAAGTTGTTCTGGGCTAAGGATAACTACTATAACATGGTAAATTAATCTTATCCATTAATATTCAGGAACTCCGGCAATCTCCGTTGTCGGAGTTCTTTTATCTATTTATGTCATGAAAAAAGTATTCTTGTTTCTTTCCTTCTTCCTTTCTGTGCATACGTCGTACTCCCAAGGTTATTTGTTGGATGAGTTCAAATTATGTATAGCCGTCGCAAAAGGTGGAATACCAATTCAGGAGAAGTTCAATTACAATTGTGTGACCCAGACGATGGAATTCTTGAGTGGAGAGGACATTCTCCGACTGGACCCTATCAACCAGATTGACACACTCTATCTAGACGGGCACAAGATGATTCCTTACGGTACCCGATTCTTGGAAGTCTGTTACCAAACGGTGGAGTTTTCGCTGTTGATAGACCACAAGCGGAAGATGAAGGAAGACGGTAAGATAGGTGCGATGGGCATTAAGACTCAGAATGGTGTACAGAATGTGGATCGCCGTACGCTAGGAGTTGATTATCGCCAAGATTGGGAGCGAGGTGTGGAGACCTATACCTACCAAGATGAAACGTCCTATTGGTTGAAAACTGGACGAAAGATGAAACGCTTCCGTGACATGAAGTCACTTGTCAAAATTTTGCCGGAGAAGAAAACACAAATAGAAAACTATGTAAAGGAGCATCATACCGACTTCTTAAATCATAACGAGGTGTTGGAATTGTTGACATCTTGCTTAGAGAAAACGTAGAGAACGATTGTTTTCTACGTTTTTTGTTGTACATTTGTGGAATAGAATCAAAAAACGAGAAATATGGGACAAGCAATGAAATTCCCTATCGGGATACAAGATTTTGAAAGTATCATCAACGGTGGTTATGTTTATGTAGACAAGACAGCTCTTATATATCGGTTAGTGACGGAAGGTAAAATTTACTTCCTCAGTCGTCCACGCCGTTTCGGGAAGAGCTTGTTGGTGTCAACTCTTGATGCCTATTTCAAGGGAAAGAAAGATTTGTTCAAGGGGTTGGCTATCGATGAATTGGAAAAGGAATGGGCGGAATATCCGGTGTTCCATATCGACTTTAATGGCGAGAACTTCACACAACCAGGTGTGTTAGAAGAAAAGATTGAAGATGCTTTAAGGGGATGGGAACAACTATATGGTACTAGTCCCAATTATACATCAACCGGCAACCGTTTCCAATATGTACTGAAAGCTGCTCATAAAAAATACGGTCGGCGTGCTGTGGTCCTTATCGATGAATATGACAAGCCTTTGCTCGATGTCTTGGATACGGGTATCTCATGGGAAGTCAATGGACAGAAATGTTTGTTGGAAGACCATCACCGAAATATATTGAAAGGATTCTATTCCGTATTCAAGGCTGCTGATGCCGACTTGCAATTCGTTCTCCTGACCGGCGTGACCAAATTCTCGCAAGTGAGCGTGTTCAGCGGATTCAACCAGCCTAAGGACATCAGCATGGATGGTCGTTATGAAGCGCTTTGTGGTATTACGGAAGAAGAACTATACCAATATTTTGCTGCTCCCATTGAAAGATTGGCAACCAAGTACCGATATAACATCGACCAGATGAAGGATAAACTAAAGAATCAATACGATGGTTATCATTTCAGTGATGAACTAATAGATATTTATAACCCATTTAGTATTCTGAATGTATTTGATTCCAATCGAGTGGACGACTATTGGTTCAAGACAGGAACCCCCACTTACCTCATCCGCTTGCTGAACCATACGCAAGAAAACCTAAATGAACTGACAGGAAAATACTACGATCCTAGTCAGTTTTTCGACTACAAGGCGGATGTAGAGAAACCTTTGCCGATGATTTTCCAAAGCGGTTATCTTACCATCAAAGATTGTGATTTGGACATGAACACTTATCTATTGGATTTTCCCAATAATGAGGTGAAAAACGGTTTTGTCACAATGGTAGCAGCCGATTATCTGAGAAATCGGACCGATGCCGGCAGTTGGGCCCGAGATGTGGTTAAGGCTTTAAGGGTAGGCGATTTAGATTTATTCTACAAATTGCTGACTTCGTTTTTGGCGGACATACCTTACTCTATGCGCCGAAAAGAGAACGAACGGGAAAGGGAACGTTACTTCCACTACACATTCTATCTGCTTATGCGGATGGTGAGTGTCTATACCACTTACACGGAAAAGCAACAGAGTGAAGGACGTGTGGACTGCATTATTGAAACACCTGACTATATTTATATTTTTGAGTTCAAGCTGGACGGTACGGCCGATGAGGCTTTGAAGCAGATCGAGGACAAGGGATATACTCGGCCTTATTTGGCGGATAATCGAAAACTTTATCGTATAGGCGTGAGCTATTCTTCGGATACCGGAACGGTAGAGGATTGGAAAGTTGTAGGTTAACAATAAGAACTATAGAGAAAACGTAGAGAACAATTGTTCTCTACGTTTTTTGTTGTATATTTGCACAATATACAGGTATTGTACTCATCCTAGATCTAGATTACATGAAGAATATATGCAAGGCGAGCTTGTCTCTCGTGGCGGCTCTTTTTATTCAAACTTCCGGCTTTGCACAGACAAAACCGTTGATAGAATTGGTGGAAATACCGGCCGGTAGCTATTACATGGGTAGCGAAGGCAAGGGGGAGAACTTTGATGAAGCTCCGGCTCATAAGGTGAACATTTCCAAAGCGTTCCGAATGGGAGCGACGGAAGTGACCAATGCCCAATACGAATTGTTCCGTCCGGAACACAAGAAACTCCGTGGGAAAGATAATGTATCGACTGAAGATGACGATGCAGTAGTGAACGTATCCTATCAGGATGCGGTGGATTTCTGCAAGTGGCTTTCAGAAAAGGAAGGCAAGACCTATCGTTTGCCGACTGAAGCAGAATGGGAGTATGCTTGTCGGGCAGGTTCCTATACCATCTATTATACAGGTGATGGTTTGTCGTCCAACATGCGACGCAACCAGACCATTGCCCGTGATTACAAGCCGGTCTCTCTGAAGGTTGGCCAGACCCGTCCCAATGCATTCGGTCTCTATGATATGCACGGCAATGTAGAAGAATGGTGCCTGGATTGGTATGGTCCTTATTCAGCCGAAGGACAGACCGACCCGGTGGGGCCGGCGGAAGGAGAGTTCCGTGTGACCCGTGGCGGTAGCCATCACACACCGGATGAATATCTACGCAGTGCCAATCGATTGGCTATGATTCCCGAAGATAAACATTCCTTGACCGGCTTCCGGGTGGTTCAGAGCGACGAACCATTGCCGATGAATACCGTTGATTGGTCGAAACCGGCTTTTCTGGAACCGATGGTGTATGTCAAGAAGCCTATTGTTGGTTCGGATACACCTTTTTATAGACATAATCATCAGCCATCCATTACTTGGTGCGACAATGGCGATATGTTGGCCATTTGGTTCTCGGCCAATCAAGAAAACGGACGTGGCATGGTGGTACTTTCTTCCCGTCTTCGCAAGGGAGCGACCGAATGGACACCGGCTGAACTTTTCTATAAAGTACCCGATCGGAATATGACGGGCTCTTCTATTTTTAATAATGGAAAAGGTACACTCTATCACTTTAATGGCGTAGAAGCTGCCGGTGACTGGCAGAACCT
>JAFTTU010000204.1 GCA_017466635.1 Bacteroides sp. | reverse complement strand
TCCCGAATCCAAAAATTAAGGAGATTGCCTTGCGTAACTTGAAAGAGATAGAAGAAGGAAAACGGGATTTCCGTTTTTAGTTTTTTTATTTAGGCACGGATTACACGGATTTCACGGTTTTAGTTGATGATAACTTTTAAATAATCCGTGTTTATCCGTGTAATCCGTGCCTAAAAGAGCTACATAACATGAGTTTACAAACCACCCCCATCGCCAACCGCCTGCACATCGCCCTCTTCGGACGACGCAATAGCGGAAAGTCATCGCTTATCAATGCCTTGACCGGTCAAGATACAGCCCTTGTGAGTGACATTCCTGGTACGACCACCGATCCTGTGAGCAAAGCCATGGAAATCCATGGCATCGGCCCTTGTGTTATCATCGATACACCGGGATTCGATGACGAAGGTACACTTGGAGAAATGCGTATCGAACGGACGTTGAAAGCCATCGAACGGACAGACATCGCCTTGCTTCTATGCGAGGAAACCAATCTACAGGTAGAAGCCGCTTGGATGCAACAATTGAAAGCCAAGAACATCCCCGTCATCCTGATTCTCAACAAGGCAGACATCCGTAAGGATATTTCCCCTTTCATCGAACAAGAATTGGGAGAAAAGGCTTTGTTGGTCAGTGCCAAAGAAAAGCAAGGAATGGAGGACATCCGACTTGCCATCCTGGAGAAGCTTCCACAAGACTTTGAGCAACCTTCCATTACGGGTGATTTGGTGAGTGAAAACGATTTGGTGTTGTTGGTGATGCCTCAAGACATCCAAGCTCCGAAAGGTCGCCTCATCCTTCCGCAAGTACAGACGATGCGTGAATTGCTCGACAAGAAATGCCTCATCATGAGTTGCACCACCGACAAGCTTCCGCAAACCCTACAAGCACTTGCCCGCCCACCGAAGCTCATCATTACCGACTCGCAAGTGTTCAAGACGGTATACGAACAAAAGCCAGCCGAAAGCTTGCTTACCTCCTTCTCGGTACTGATGGCGGGATACAAGGGAGACATCCGTCAGTTTGTAGAAGGTGCTTCGGCCATCGACCGACTCACGGAACATTCCCGTGTGTTGATAGCCGAAGCTTGTGCCCATGCTCCCATGACCGAAGACATCGGACGGGTAAAAATCCCTCGCCTGCTCCGTAAGAAGATAGGCGAAGGATTACAAATCGACATGGTAAGCGGAAGCGACTTCCCAAAAGACTTGTCGGGTTATGATTTAATCATTCATTGCGGTGCTTGCATGTTCAATCGCAAGCATGTCATGAATCGTTTAGAGAGCGCTTCTTCCCAACAAATCCCGATGACGAATTATGGCATTACCCTTGCGCATCTGATGGGGATATTGGATAAGATTGTGTATTGATCGTTATTTACTACCTGACAAAATACCGGCATCTGTATCCGAATTACGGATACGTTGGTTTGCCTCTGATTTCTGCTTTCCGAAGTTCAAGTTGAATGACACATTCAGCATGAACATCGGACAGAAATCTCGGGAGAAAGCCACTTGCTTGTTGGGAGCCAACTTGGATACGTTCTCCACTCCTTGATGATAATCCTTGGTGAAGGGATTAAACACCAAAGCTTGTATCGCCCACTTTTCCTTATTATACCCCAAGGCAACCGAATGAACGGCCTCACCCTTATTGATGGTTTCGCCCCAAAATTCGTGATAAGACGTAAACATATCCAACATCGCTATCCAATTCTTGCACATACCGATGATGCTTCCACGGAATCCCCAATTGCTATGGGTATGGGTGTAGGTGTTCCCCCTACTGATGTATCGGTTAAAATAAGGATTCAACTTGATAGATACATATTGCTTGAAAGGCTGAAGTTGAAGATTAGCCTGAAAGTTCAAGCGATGGAAAGCTTTCTGGTTATCATAGGTACGGATAAACCTTCCATTCTCGTACAAGGTTTCTTCCATGATGGGCTTGTCATAGTAACTATATCGGGCAGATACTTCCGCACTGACTCCTTTCGCACGATAAGATGCCGACAGGCGGTTCGTGAAATAGGTGACACTCTTCAAATCCGGATTTCCCCGACGAACCTGATAAGCATCCATCGGTTGCTCCACATCGCTCAATTCCGACAAGGAAGGCGCATAACCCGACAAGCTGGCATTGTATCGCAAGAAGACTTTACCTAATGAATAGGATAAATTCAACGTCGGACGGAAAATATACTTTTCCTGCTTGGCATCGCCTTGTGAATAAAAAGTACGCATCACTCCTACTCCCAAGGTATAGTTCAGTTTCTTCACCTTCGATTGATATTCGGCAAAAAGAGAAGTCTCGGCGGTCTTCATCGACACTTTGGTCAAAGCATCTCCTTGATAAACATTGTCCATTGTTGCTTGGTTGTGTTTCATTCCCGTTGTAAACTTACCTCCCAACAAGGGACGTTCATAGATGGCTTCGCCGATGAGGGAATATTTGTCCCCTTCTGTTTTCGAGACAATTTCCACCGGCGTTTCTCCTTGTTCGGTCATGGAGTAGGTA
>JAFTTU010000203.1 GCA_017466635.1 Bacteroides sp. | reverse complement strand
GGTACTTGTATCGATGAATGTCCAGTTGGCGCAATCTCTGAAGGTGATAAGTATTCTATCGACCCAGATATGTGTACAGAATGTGGTACTTGTGCAGATGCATGTCCGTCTGAAGCAATTAGCTTGGGCTAATACAATCTAGAGAGTATGACAACGGCTGTCCTTCCTAGAAGGGCAGCCGCTTTTTTTATGCAGTAACAAGAGGTAGTCATTGGTGGAATCGGTAGAGAATCAGCATTACGGTGTCGGTCTCCTTTATCCTTTCTATCGCTTCCGCAGCCTTCCCGCTAAGCTTTCCTTCCCGATGATATTGCAGGAACTTGTCTATCGTCATCTCGCTCACCAACCAATTGGAAGGCCAATCGGCTCTCCACATCTGAACCGGTACCGAAAGCCAAGGTTCGAAATCATGGTTCTGAAGCTGGTATGTGCAGACTTCCCCCGTTTCGAAATCATATAACAGGTCCCGGTAGAAGCGATGGGTCCGTGACTTTTCGGTAAAGCCGAAGAACAGATAGCGGGATGTCACGAAATCGGCTGAACCTAGCACGAACGGCAAGGAAGCAAAGACCGAAGGCTTACGGACAAACAAGGGACTGACTTTTCCTTGTTCCAGACAGAATACCGTATCCTGGGCATACTCTGCCAGTACCGCTCTGCCTCCACCCACAGCCAGAGGCGATGTGCTTATGGTGAAATGCAGGACAGGATTCATTCCTCCCAAGTTCAGTACGAAACGTTCCGAATGGCTGATACGGTTGGGTACACGGTAGGAGGTCAGCTTCCGTATTCCCCCGTCCTTCTTCGAGAACAGGTAGAAAGGGTGGGGATTCTTGCTCAACCCTTCAGATACCAGATGGTCATCGTAGCAGAGCAATGAGTCGGCCGACCAATTCTTCACCACTTCCGCATTCATCGATGCCGGTAGTTTCAGCTTTCTCCGGTATGTTCCGTCCATGGTGTACACCTTGAAGGAGAGGTCGTAATCCAAAATCCATATCTCCCCATTCTTCTCGTCCGTCAGCAATGCACCGATACCCATATAGCTTCCTTCCTTTTCCTTTTGCTGATGATTGAAATGGTGAAGTCTTTCTCCCGCATGGTCGAACACCTCCACATCCCCATCGAAAGTATGTGAAACGATATGGCTTTCCGATATGCTTCCTATGAAAGTGTTATGATAGGAACGGTCCTTGCTGTTCAACTTTCTATCCAGGGGCAGATACGTCACTTCCGCCAACTCGCCGATGTCGAGCTGTTTCATTGGATAGTCGGCATACATATCTACCTCTTTCAGTGGAACCGCTACCTCCTTTTCCGCTGAAAGCTGACATGCCGTCATTCCCAGCAGAAGAAGTCCCAACCAAAGTTTCTTCCTCATTCCTTCAGCTTATACAATATCAACAATGGATTGTCATCTTCCAGCATTTCTTCGGCCAGTTCCTTCAGTCGTCCGGTCAAACGTCCCTGTTCATTCAACTTTTTCAGATAGTCCGGTTGGAAATTGGTAGCAGTGCAATTGTACGGCAACTCCTGTCGTTCATTTCTCGATTGTACGGAATAGGGATTCGTAAAGTTCACGTCATCCCAGAGCACGAGATTGTTCACTTCCCCTGTAGCCACATCGTAGGTCAGCATATTGATGTCGGGACGCGGTCCTTTCACTTCTTTCTTGACTTCACGAAGCCAGACGATGTCTCCCAATTTCAGGACTATTCCCATAGCCGAACGTGGGTTAAAGTCCATCGTGCCCGGATTTCTCTTCAACAGCGGAGTCACCTTACCTTTCTTATATAGATACACCACGTCGCTACCCATATCACTCAGCACCACTTCGTCACCGTTTTTCACCATCGGAGCAATATTGTTCATGGTTACGACCATCTTCTTGCCATCCCTCTCGATATACATACTTTGACCGATACGGTTCTGGATAGTCAGCGGGATGCGGGTAATCTTTCCGTCTTTCTTCGAAAAGAGGAAGAACGGTTGTTCTGTTACCTTTTCACCTTGACGGTCCAGATTATGGTTGTCATAGCATATCAAGTGCTTGTCATCATAGTTGAACATGGAGCCTATCTTCACATTTTCGGGTATGTTCAGTGAACGCTTGTATTTCCCCGTCAGAGAATAGACCTGCACTTTTTGGTAATCGAGCACGAAAATTTCCTTGCTCTTTTCGTCCACTCTTACCGCAATCGGATAGACAAATTCTTCCGGTCCTTGTCCCTTGCGGCAAAACGTATGAAGCGCCTTGCCTTGACGGCTGAACACGAACAGCTTTCCTTCTGTGATATTGACCGTCACGATATAGTTTTCCGTTACATTAATCAAAGCCCCTGCCACTCTGTCAAGCAAGAAGTCTGCGTTGGTTTCCAATGGGATGAATTCCACCGTTGCTTTCTCGGATACCTTTAGCGGTGCGAACCGTTTGGCTTGGGTTACATCTACTTCGGGTACATTCTTACCCGTTTTGTTTTGCGCCAATGCTCCCAGACATGCCAGAAGAACCATTGCCATTAACATTGTCTTTTTCATGATCATCATTATTATGTGTTTTGGTTTTATTTGGTCAGATAATCTTCCAGTGTCACGTCGGCGGCTATCTCCATTTTCTTCTTGATGCGTTGCTTCGATTTACTCACCGAACGACCGTCCACGTTAAACAGCACACCTAGGTCGGCATTGCTCATCCGGGCATGAACCAGGTAGCATATCCGTACATCCAGCTCGGTGAGCTGTGGATAACCTTCCAGTTTTCCCACAATATCACCATACAGGCGGTTGATGACGGCATACACCTGAAGCCACTCTTCTTCCGTACCTATCAAACCATAACGGGGAGCCGTCTTCATCCGATAGAGAAGGTCGAATGCTGCATATCGGGAAGGACCATC
>JAFTTU010000202.1 GCA_017466635.1 Bacteroides sp. | reverse complement strand
GGGAGAACTTCCTGGCTCCGGGTATTATCCGTTTCCAGGAGAGTTTGAAGGCATTGAACGATTTGGAGAAGACCTATGTCTATACCCTTTATAATTTCATCACGAAAGAACTCTATACCTCCAAGTCGGGGGATGTGGACAACGAAAATAAGACCGGAGCTTCTACGTTGTGGCTCAGTACTCTGGAAGAGAAACGGGAGGCAGGCGAGATTCTTTATGATTTGCGTATCGTAGAGAATAAGGCTTCTCAACCCCATAAGGCGACCGTTACTCTTCGGATACCGGAATACGATGAGTCTTTCTTGCCGAATTTCCGATTGGGTGATGTCGTTGTTCTGTATGAACGGAATGAAAAGACGGATAATGTAACCAATAAGCTTGTCTTTAAAGGAAACATTGAACGCCTGACGGCTACGGAAGTGTGTATTCGTTTACGTGCTTCCCAACGCAACTTGGCGGTTTTCCCGTCAGATAGCCTTTATGCGATGGAACATGATTACATGGATGCCACTTTCCGGAGCATGTACCTTGGGCTTTCCGCATTTATGAATGCCAATCAGGAACGTCGGGGGTTGTTGTTGGGGCAGCGTGCTCCTCGCTTTGATGAAGCCGTGTTGTCCAAAAACGCCCATTTCATCGATGATTTTGAACGGGTGGCTACCAAAGCTATAGCAGCCAAAGATTACTTTTTGTTGGTAGGTCCTCCGGGTACGGGAAAGACTTCAAGGGCACTTCGTCGGATGGTAGAGAAGTTCTATGCCCAACCGGAAACTCAAATCCTGCTGTTGGCTTATACCAATCGGGCTGTGGATGAAATCTGTTCTTCCTTGAATGCCATTGCACCTGCCATTGATTACATCCGCATCGGTAGTGAGCTGTCTTGCGATGAGCGTTATCGGGAGCATCTCGTGGAAAACGTGTTGGCTCCTTATCATAGGAGAAAAGAGGTTCGGCAACGCCTGTCGGATTGTCGGGTATATGTCGGGACGGTGGCTTCTCTTTCTTCCAAGAACGAATTGTTCAAGTTGAAGCGTTTCGATGTAGCGATAGTCGATGAGGCTACCCAGATTCTCGAACCTCAATTGTTATGGATTCTGTCTGCCAAGGCTTCCGATGGACGGGATGCTGTGGGTAAGTTCATTTTGATTGGCGACCATAAGCAGCTTCCGGCTGTCGTGCTTCAGCGGAAAGAAGATTCTGAGGTCTTCGATGAAGGATTGAGAAAGATAGGATTATACAATCTGAAGGACTCCTTGTTCGAACGTTTGTACCGCTCTCATTTGGCTGAAGGCGATTCTCCGGCATTGGATATGCTTTGCCGTCAAGGGCGGATGCATCCCGATGTGGCTTTGTTTCCTAATCAGGCATTTTATGGAGGACGCTTGGAGCCGGTCGGCTTACCGCATCAGGTAGAAGAGGTTGTTACACCTGTTGTGTTTATTCCTTCGCAAATCGACAAGGAGAGTCTGTCGGGAAAGACAAACATTCACGAAGCTCGCATCGTGGCAGATTGGGCGGAGCGCGTTTATCGGGAATCACCGGAAACTTTTGACGCAAATCGTACATTAGGTATTATTACTCCTTATCGCAGTCAGATAGCCTTGATACGGAAAGAGTTGCAGGCTAAAGGAATACCTGTATTGCAAGAAGTGTCTGTAGATACCGTGGAACGTTATCAGGGAAGCGAACGGGATGTCATTATCTATTCGTTCTGTGTGAATCATCGTTATCAGTTGAAGTTCCTGCCGAACTTGACAGAGGAGAATGGGGTGCAGATTGACCGTAAGCTCAATGTCGCTTTGACCCGAGCAAGAAAACGGTTGATTGTGACGGGAGTTGCTGAAATCTTAAAAGAAAATGCGATATATTGTTCGATGTTGAATACATTCTTTCCTTTGAAATAGGGATTTCCCTAAGATAAAATAGGGATTTCCCTACGATAAAATAGGGATTTCCCCCTTGTGCGAAGAGTTTTCCTTTCTTATTTTTGTATCAAACTACTAATTTGTCGATTATGAAACGAATGTTGATTACCGTATGTTTGGTTTGCATGGCTTATTGTAACTTGATGGCACAAAAACCCATATCTGATTTTTTGAATATTCCTGGTAGAATGAAGAGTTATTATTCGTGGAGGGATAAAGTGGAATTGAAAAAGAATACCCCTTGTACTTTGATGTTCTTGACTAAACTAAAACAATATGAATCGGAAGAAGGAGCCTATCAAGCAGTAATGACTGCCGGTGGGAAACAATTCTATGTGCCGTTGGATTTGCTCGAAGATTATTTTCAGGTAGACGTGACAGATAATGAAACGTTTTGGACTATGGCCCTGTTGGAGATGTATAAGGATTATTATAAGAAGGACGAACTAGCGGCATTACGTCAAGAACTTCGGCAGGATGCTGAAAGTTATCTTTCCGAATTGGAAAAGTCTAGCCTTTTCTATGATGATGCAGCAATTGAGGACTATCTTCAGTGTCAGGTTCTATCTCTCATGCCGGAAAGAGATATATTGAAGCGAGGAATGGCTAAACCGGTTGTCCGTTTGTTGAAGTCTGCTGCACCGGATATGATGATGCTTGGAAACGGGACATTGCTTGTCTCAACAGGTATGTTGGCTGCTTTAGATACGGAAGATGAATTGAGAGCTTTGTTGCTTCGTGAGATTTCTCATTATTTAATGGATCATGCATTATTTACAATCAAACAGAATGTTGCACGGGCAAATCGGGCAGCATTTTGGGGCGCTGTGGCTGATGGAGTGGTAGCTGCTGCAGAAATGGCATTATATGAACGTTATGATTATTACCAACCAGGGTTGCTTTTTGAAACGAATGGGGTTATTCAGGCTTTGGTAAATGAAAAGATAACCAAACGTATGGGATTGGATTATTCGCCCAAGTTTGAGGAAGAGGCGGATGAACTCGCTATTACTTATTTACAAAGTATGGGAAAATCCAAAGACGCCCTTACATCAGCACTGCAAAAGGTATATGCTTATTACAAACGGGAAAACGATGTGGAAACGCTTTCAAAATATGGAGTGTATGGGACATTGGAAGAACGGTTGGCAAGATTAGGTGAACCAACTTTCTCGCCGATTGACAGGAATTTTTTGACGAAAATGATGGGTGTTGTTAGTTTTGAAGCGGCTATGCAGGATTATAACAAACAATATAGAAATGCTCAATTCTTGGCCATGAAGAATATTGATAATGGTTTAGCATGTGCAGACGATTATTTGATGGTGGCAAGAAGTTTGATGAAACAATCGAATACGCCTGAAAGTAATGCTGAATGTTTGCTTTATTTGGATAAGGCGGATTTGGTGGCAAAGGTAGAGAATGTGAATATAACGAAAATGCGTATATTGTTGCTGATTCGTGAGAATATGAAGGTGAATACGGTGGATATGCTGAAGAAATATCAAGAGCAATTGAATTTCATGTTTCAGCAACCACATACAGAGGAAGATGCGGAATGGATAGCTGCTGAACATCTTTGGGCTGAGAAGCTATTGGAGAGAATTTATCTCAATTAGAGAGGATTGTTTTGGGAAATACTGAAAATATCGTACATTTGCCGCCATGAAAAACAACAAATAATATAATAATGATGAAAAGAATGTTTGTAATGGCCTTGGCGGTAGCAGGTTTGTTGGGTACTTCCACCGCATTGAAGGCACAGGAAAGACTCCCTGAATATCTTCAGGCTGAGAAATTCACACAACCCAAGTTGAGTACCATGTTGTTCTCAACGACTGTAGACCCACATTGGTTCCAACAAGGAAATAACTTCTGGTATGAGTACAAGACCAGCGAAGGTACGTTCTGGTATGTGGTAAATCCGACTGCCCGCACCAAGAACTTGCTCTTCGACCGTGAAGAGATGGCGGCTCAGTTGACTGAAATCGTACAGGACCCGTTCGAAGCCCGTCAGTTGCCTATCCGTAAGCTGAAGGCGAAGGAAGACGGACGTACTTTCACTTTCGAAGTTACTTCTTCTCGCGATGCCAAGCCAAAGAAGGGTGAAAAGAAGGGTAAGGCAAAGAAGGAAGTGTTCTATTTCTCTTACGACTATCCGACTCGCAAACTTACTCACTTGAAGGACAAGGAAGAAGACCCGAAGCGCTTGATGTGGGGTTCTATCTCTCCGGACAAGAAGACTGTGGTGTATGCCAAGGACTTGAACTTGTACAAGATGAGCTACGAAGACTACTTGAAGGCAAAGAAGAACGAAAAGGACTCTACCATTGTGGAAATCCAGTTGACTACCGATGGTATGGAAGATTTCGGTTACGGTATTCCTCGCAATGTGTTGAACACCGATACTATCTGTAACGGCAAGCGTCGTGGTGTATACGGTGCATGGTCTCCAGACTCACGTCACTTCGTGATGACCGTATCGGACAATCGTGCCGTGAAACCGTTGTGGGTCATCAATGTGATGGCTCAGCCACGTCCTACCCTTGAAACTTACAAGTACCAGATGCCGGGCGAAAAGGAAGCTCCGATTGTACATACTTACTTGTTCGACATGCAGAACAATACCCGTAAGGAAATCAAGACAGCTGCATATAAGGACCAGACCATCAGCATCCAGTACAAGCCGATGGAACAGAAGCAACGCGATATGGAAGAACGCATCGCTGTATGGCAAGGCGACAATAACCGTTTCTTCTTGAACCGTAGCAGCCGTGACTTGTATCGCATCGATGTTTGCTCGTATACCATTGGCGAAGACAGCATCGTACCGGTCATCAAGGAACGTATGAACACTTATCAGGAAACTCGTCCGTTGAAGACCTTGAACGGTGGCAAGGAATTGGTTCATTGGAGCGAACGCGACGGTTGGGCACACCTTTATTTATATGATGACAAGGGTAACTTGAAGAACCGCATCACCAAGGGCCCTTGGCATGTGGAAGAAATCTTGAAGGTGGACGAAAAGGCACGCGTCATCTACTTTACGGCCAATGGTCGCAACAAGGGTGAAAATCCGTACTACGAACATCTTTATCGTGTCAATGCAGACGGTACTGGCTTGAAGCAGATTACCAAGGGTGACTTCTTCCACCAGACCGAAGTGGACGATGATGCTCGTTTTGTAGTGGATAACTATTCACGTGTCAATACCATCCCGACTGCTGTATTGCTCGACAATCAGGGTAACAAGGTGATGGACTTGCAGGAAAGTGACTTCTCGCAATTGTTTGCCAACGGCTATAAGTTCCCGGAACTCTTTACCGTAAAGGCTGCTGACGGTGTAACCGACCTCTATGGCGTGATGTACAAGCCGTTCAACTTCGACTCTACCAAGGTCTATCCGATTGTGGACTATGTATATCCGGGTCCTCAGGTAGAAGCCGTTTACTATCCGTTTACTCGCATGAGCCCACGTACTGACCGCTTGGCTCAGGCTGGTTTCATCGTGATTTCAGTAGGTCAGCGTGGTGGTCACCCAAGCCGTTCGAAGTGGTATCACAACTGGGGCTATGGCAACATGCGTGACTATCCATTGGCAGACCACAAGTATGCCATCGAACAGTTGGCCAACCGTTACTCGTTCATCGACATTGATAAGGTAGGTATCCACGGACACTCGGGTGGTGGTTTCATGAGTACTGCTGCCATGTGCCAGTATCCTGACTTCTTCAAGGCTGCCGTATCTTGTGC
>JAFTTU010000201.1 GCA_017466635.1 Bacteroides sp. | reverse complement strand
GTGTATCAGGCGTTTACGGTGAAACCACCCCCCTTTTTGCCTTCATTCTGCCTTCAAGCTCCTTCATCAGCCGACAATTCAGTCATAGTATACATACTTATTTACCCATTGGTTCATATTCCTTTCAGCATAGAAGCATACCTCTGAAGAGCTGTATCCAAACGTTAATCCAAGTCACGGATTACACAATTCGTGTCTGAAATCACATAATCCGTGACGCAGATTATATAATCCGTGTCGCGGATTAACGTATAGAAGCAAGTCTTTCCGTGTTTGCTTCAGGGAGTAACGGGGTTTGTAAAGGCTTTCATTAAAATTTTCCCTTATCCGTAGTAAGGAAACAAGAAAAAGAATTATCTTTGCCTGACAGAAAAACACGAAGGATGAAAATGAAACTATTTTTCTACATATCAAGCCTGATTCTTCTCACTTGCTTCTCCGCTTGCAAGCGATCTGCCTACCCGCTTGCCATGCAGCAAGCCGAAGCGTTGATGGAAACCCGTCCCGACTCCGCCTTATACCTGCTGGAAGGCATGGCGGACACGCTTGCCATGCTTCCCGACGAAGCCCGGATGTATTGGCACCTCCTCACCATTCAGGCAAAGGACAAGCAATACATTACCCATACCGACGATTCTTTGATAAACCGTATCGTGGAGTTTTACGAAGATGAGGGTAATGATGACCGCTTGATGTTGGCTTACTTCTACCAAGGTAGCACTTATCGGGATATGAACGATACTCCACGGGCGTTGAAATCATTCCATCAGGTAATTGATGCAGGAAAAGACACCGAAAACTTTACTTTATTGGGGCAAGCGTATGGCCAAATGGGTACATTGCTTTCTAAACATAAATTGTATGATGAAGCATTGGAAGTGTATCAAAAGACTCTATCATTATATCAAGATATGAGCGAAAGCCGACGCATTCCATTGGTTTATCGTAACATAGCACGCATGTACAATGCTAAGGAAAAGAACGATAGTGCCATTTATTTTTATGAAAAGGGGTATCAGATGGCAAAGGAAAATAATCATGAAAGAAGCATATATAATATCGCCAGTGAATTGGGATGCCTATATTATGAAGTTGGAGAATTTAAAAAAGCAAAGCCCTTTTTATTATCTTTAACAAGCTCATCATATAAAGTAAGTAATGCCTTATTATATTTGGGTCTCATCTATGATGCTAAGAACAACAAAGATTCAGCACTTTATTTTTTGAACCAAGCTTTGGTTGACAAAGATATGATTAGAAAAAGTGTTGCTCACAAAACCCTGTCAAAACTAGAACAGGAAAAAGGGAACGAAGCAAAGGCCACTTATCACCAAAAGCAATATCAAATCCTTCAAGACTCCATTCAAGCAATGATACAAACCGAAAACTTGAAAGAAGACCACCAGACCTATAATTACGAACGTTTGAAGAAAGATTATGCGATATTGCAACAAGAAAACCATGATTACCGAAAAGGTTCGATGGTAGCTTGGATATTGACCATAATTTTTACTTGTTTAATAAGCTGCATTTTCTTTATCCGAAGAAAGAAGAGAAAAATGTTATCATTAAAAAACAACACCACACTTTCTACCCTTTGTAATGAAAGAATATTCCAACTATTCCAGAAAGCCGGACGTAATGAGATAATGGTTTCGGAAAAGGATTGGACAGAGTTACAAAATTTGATGGAAAGAAAGCTTCCTGACTCTATGAACCAATTATCCCGTTTGTCGCAAGGATTCAATTTGTCCCAACAGGAGTTCCGCATCTGCTGTCTTCTTAAATTAGGCTTTATCAATCAAGCTATATCCAATATCCTTCTTGTTAGTAAGTCGGCCATATCCCGTTCGCAAAGCCGCATGTATGGGAAATTAACAGGAGAAAAGGAAAATGCTTCAAAAATGCGCCTTTTCATCGAAGAATTATAGTATTTTCGAACTAGACTAACCTCCCTTGAACAAGTCCCGACAAAAGTTAAATTTTGTTGAGTCAACCATTTGTCAACTCCTTAAAAGGGACATATAAAAGAATACTTCTTATTTTTGGACGAATTAATTTTAAAAGTATTACCTGCAAACTTGATGCAATATTTTGGACTTTCTTGCATTTAAAAAGTGAATATAAACCATTAAAACTGTATTATGATGAAAAAATTATTATTGATGATTGGACTTTTTGGAATTCTGGTAGGATGCCAAAATGATGAAGGAGGTAGCGATGGATTGAAGCCTCGTAAAGACATAAATCTATCCGCTTCTGAATCGAGAGTAGTTGAAGGAAACACCAACTTTGCATTCCATCTGTTCAGTGAAATGAACAAGATGAAGCCTGATCAAGAAAATTGGATGATTTCACCTTTCAGCTTGTCAATGGTATTAGGTATGACTTCCAATGGTGCATCCGGAAATACATTGGCAGAAATTAAGAAGGTATTGGGACATGAAAATGTTTCCATGGAAGAAACCAATGCTTTTTATAACAAGCTTATAAAAGAGTTAGGTGACTTAGACGATACATCCCAATTGAACATTGCAAATTCCGTTTGGGCACACAATGGCATTGGACTATCTGATTCTTTTGTGGAAATGAACCAAAAGAATTATAATGCGCAAGTGCAGAATCTGGACTTTGCTTCTCCAAATGCCTTGACAACCATCAATCAATGGTGTGCCGAACAAACCAACCAGACGATACCTGCTATCGTTGACGAGATTTCGGAAGATACAAAGCTGATGTTGTTGAATGCACTCTATTTCAAAGGGGTATGGAAGAATAAATTTGAAGAAAGATACACCATTACCGATGATTTCACCAATGTAGACGGTTCCATCTCCAAAGTATCCATGATGACACAAGGCAAGGATTTGCCTTATGCCCAAAATGAATACTTTTCCATGGGTCGATTTGACTACGGAAATGGTGCGTTTGGCATGACCATATTACTTCCCAACGAAGGTTTGACATTAGACGAAAGTTTGTCCCACTTGAATCTTACCAATTGGGACAAATGGAACAACTCATGGACAGAAGCCAGATTGGATGTAAAATTCCCCAAGTTTGAAATGAAGGCTCATGATGAACTAGATGACGTTTTGAAGGCTATGGGCATAAAAGAAGCCTTTAGCAGTGATGCAGATTTTTCAGCATTGTCTGATACTCCACTGAAGGTTGGTTTATTTGAACAAGCCTCTTTTGTAAAAGTGGACGAAAACGGTACAGTTATGGGAACGGTATCAAAAGGAAACGGCGTACTTTTAGCACCAGAGCCCGTTTCATTTTACATGAATCGTCCTTTCGCTTTTATCATCAGCGAACAGAGTACAGGAAGTATTTTGTTGATAGGTAAAATCGTGAATTTCTAATTTGATTTATATTCAAAGGAACTTCAGACAGGAACTTCATTGCAACGCACTGAATACCAACCCGTCTGAAGTTCTTGAAGTTCTGAAGCAAGGATAAAGTTTATTCTTCCACAACCTTCCAATCGCCAATGGTACGGGTGGCGCTATCGAAGTTCACACCAATCTTGAAGACCTTGCGACCGTCCGCCTTGAAAGAAAGGGCATACTGCTTGCTGTCTATCTGAGCCAAAGCCTCATCGGGAGTACCATCGTACTTAAATTCGAATACATACACCGCATCCGCCAGACGAACTACCACATCGGCACGCCCTACGGCACTCTTCACCTCAGCATCCACATATTGCCCCATCAAGCGGAACAGCAGATAGAAAATGGTTTGGTAATGCTTCTCCGTCTTGTTCTCCAAGTCGTAAGGAATGGAAGCGAAGAACGAACGGGTACGCTCCAAACAACTTTCGATGTCGCCCTTCCGCAAATCGCGGATGAAAGATACCACATAAAAGGTACTGTTCTCTCCAGGCTTATGCACATATCCAGGAAGAAGGGCCTCAATGAATCCCTTCCGTACTTCCTTATTCGGATAGCCCAACGTATAGATATTAAAATCACGGTCATATCCCTTGATGGTCAAGTAACCGCTTTGATAAAGCACCGGTACTGGACTAATGATGTGTTCAGTCGGAGCATCGAATTGTTCGTCAGTAGCTTCCATACTTTCCAATTCACGGATATTGAAGTCGGATTCTCGCAACAATTCAAGCAGGAATGTGGGCGTGCCGGAAGAAAACCAATAATTCTTATACTTCTTAGCATTAAACGCATTGAACAGACTGAACGGATTG
>JAFTTU010000200.1 GCA_017466635.1 Bacteroides sp. | reverse complement strand
TGGCAACCGCAAGCAACCATCAACTTGTCTTTCTGGGATTCTGACCTTGAAGCCATCGGTATCAACTACGATTGGAATGACCCTTATTGGTATTTCATCCTCGACAATACTTTTACCTTGCCGAAGGGTTGGTTCATCAATGTGCAAGGAACCTATGTACCGAAATTCAAACAAAGTGCTTCCAAGAAGAAAGCGATGGGTGTAGTCGATTTCCGCCTCTCCAAGTCGTTCCTGAAGGACGATGCGCTGAGCGTAACCCTGACCGCCAACGACATCTTCCATACCCAGCACAATGCTATGACGGCATACAGCATCGGCACCTCCACTACCTTTACGGAATATTACGACCATCAACGTGTGGGCGTAACACTCTCTTACAAGTTTAACGCTACGAAGAGCAAGTACAAGGGTACGGGTGCTGGTCAGAGTGAAAAGAGCCGTTTGTAAATTGAACGGCCTTCACTCTATCACTTCTATTTCAAGCAATGATGGCAAGAAAGCCAGAATAGAAATAAAAAACATCCTGTCTTTGTTATATTTAAATCAAAACATTATCTTTGTGTAATAAAATTAAAGACTATGGACGAGACAACAAAAGATAAAGTAGAATA
This sequence comes from Bacteroides sp., assembly GCA_017466635.1. Lineage (GTDB taxonomy): Bacteria > Bacteroidota > Bacteroidia > Bacteroidales > Bacteroidaceae > Phocaeicola. The sequence goes on along the minus strand of JAFTTU010000200.1, from coordinate 2,080 downwards.
CATCATCGCCTTCATCAGCGATTTTGCGAAAACGCATTCGCTATCCACGATGCAAGCGTACCGATATTTGGAACGCTTTAAGGGACTTGAATTCATTGACAAGTTCTATGGGGTGCTACATACATTTTCTTTCGAGGATGCTATAGACGACCTTACGGCTTATTGTCATCGGAAAGGAGGCGCATTAGTATGAAACTTTTTCATGGATCAAATATCAATATCGAACAAATAGATTTCTTAAAATCAAAAGTAGGTAAAGATTTTGGTTGCGGATTCTATCTATTTCTTTGGAACCGAAAAAGCCATTAAATATTTAAAGAAATGCTAACCGAACAAGCCAAACAATTCATGATAGAGGAGATTTCAAAAGAAATGGTTTATCTCCTGATAGAAGAAAAGGGTATGAGTATGCAAGAAGCCTTGCATGTTCTCTATACTTCGGATACATACGCACGTTTGACAGAAACCTCAAATGGACTCTATGCACAAAGTACAGCGTATGTATATGAATACTTGGAAAATGAACTTACAAAAGGAAAGATTGCTTAAACACCTATGAAATTATCGAATGACCAAAAGAAAATGGCAAAAATAGCCATTGTCAACACCTTGATAACAACTATAGCATTAGTAATCATCAAGCCACAGATAAAGGGAGAACCTGTTCCAATAGCAGATATGATTATTGAATTTGTCATCTTTGTGTTAGTTCTGTCCGCTTTTAATTGGCTTTGGATTATAGGAGCTAAATCACCCAAACAATAATCCAATAAAACAGTCTACTTTCACTCTATCACTTCCGGCACTCCATACTGACTTTCAATCGGTTGGAGTGCCGGAAATTAACTACAACTTCCAGATAAAATGTACTACGAAGTTCCATACCTAACTCAATTTATGCCCACAAATATACACGATTTCCTTTTGAAAAGGAAACTTTTAGAGATTATTTCCTTCTGAAAAGGAAACTTTTACAATCCTAATAGTATCGTATACATGCACAAAGATGACTCATAACCGAAATGGGTAGAAATTTACTAGACCTCAGAAGCCTTCACATACACTTTCTGGCTACCTCTTCCCACGAAAGTAATACCCGATGCCGGGTCTTGACGGAAGGCTTTCAGTTCCATAGTGGCGGTGGTGCGTGAAAGACCAGTAAGCTGCATATAGTCGCCAATGCGCATGGCACTGTTCTTGTCCAAGAATTCCAAGGCAAACTGAAGGCGCTGTTCTTTGGTGTATGGCGACTTGCGGAGACGTGATTCCCCGTAACGCTCCAACTTGCATCGACGGTTGGCTTCACGGACAAGCGTCTTGTCGGCACGGTAGTTGATGCTGGTCAGTTGGAGGCTTCGGGCATTTCGCTTGGTTTCATCCTCCTCGAATGAATCCATTTCCTTGTCCCTTTTCAATCCCAATCCAGCCTTGAAGGTTCCTACACCATCAAGGGTCACGGAATATCCATTGCCCAGAAGTTCCGCCAATCCATCGGCAATACGTATCAGAACACCTTCGATTTCCCCTCGGTCAACAGCCGAATCGTTTCGACTGATGTGTTTCACAAACTCCTTGGAGCTGATGTTACGATTGGTCTTCAATCGATAATACACTTGCGGTTCTTCGGTGCCGTTCAGGTTCGGCATCTCTTGTTTGATGTATTGAGCCATAATATTTTTGATAAGTCTTAGGTGAATACTGTTTTACTTCTGCATGTAAAGTTACGAAGAAATAGATGTATTTCCAAATCTAAGTCACAGATTATGCGATTCGTGTCGCGGATTATACGATTCGTGACACGAACTGCTCAATCCGTGACACAGATTTACTTATGGATGCAGTCTCGAACAAGTTTAGACCCTCGTCTTCCGGTGTTTTCTTCTAGGAGTGAGTCAGAAACAAAAAAAAAGGAGAAAGTCTTTCAACTTTCTCCTCTTCAGTACCCAGACCCGGGGTCGAACCGGGATGGAAGTGAATCCACTGGTGTTTGAGACCAGCGCGTCTACCGATTCCGCCATCTGGGCAAACTAACCAATTATGTTTGCATCCATTCGAAACGTCCTCTTTCTTCGTACCCAGA
>JAFTTU010000199.1 GCA_017466635.1 Bacteroides sp. | reverse complement strand
GTCCACTTCATTCCATCCGTTGGAAAAAGACTTTGTCATCAAGGAAGGTCAACGGTTCTTCACTCGAACCATCGTGACAGACTCAGTCTTCTTCCAACTCTTTCAGTATCCTTTAGTACAAGGAAGCATTGCCCTCGACAAGCCGGAATCTGTCCTATTGAAAGAAAGCTTTGCCCAAAAGATGTTCGGTACAGAAAACCCGATAGGCAAGACCATTCGTCATTCCAATGGCAAAGATTTAGTGGTAGAGGGAATCATCCGTGACCCTGTTTGCAAGACCAGTTTCCAATTCGATATGGTGATTTCCTTGGCATTATCCAACCAATGGGAACGGAACCGTGTCGAAATCTATCGCTTCATGCCCGGCACAGACATGGAAGAATTAAACCGCTATGGAAGTATACCACGGTATTTCAACGACCCACAATGGGACACACGACAAATGACTTTCTCTTTCGTTCCCATGAAAGACATCTATTGGGACGCTTCTACCAGTGCCGGTGAAGACACCATGTTTCTTTATGGAAGCAAACACCAAATCGGCATTCTGTCGGGTGTATGCTTGCTCATGCTTCTCACAGGCATACTGAACTTCGTCAATCTCTATCTGGTTGCCATGCTCCGACGGGGTAAGGAATATGGTTTGAAGAAAGTATATGGCGCCAACGGAAGAACCCTCTTTGTACAAATCTGGTTGGAGAATACGTTGCTTGTCTTATCAGCTTTGTTCTTCGCTTGGCTCTTCATCGAAGTGACACAAATCCCTATCAACCGAGTCTTGGAAACGGATTTTGTCTATACTCCATTCGACGGTTGGTTATCCCTTGGTATCTTGGTCTTGCTACCTTTGGTCACTTCGGTCTATCCGTTCTTGAAATACAATTACGGTTCGCCCGTCCGCTCCATCCAATCCATCGGTTGGGGGAGTCGGTCCGTTCGTTCCCGCATGTTTTTCTTAAGCATCCAATATGCCTTGACCTTCCTGTTGGTTGTTTCTGCCCTTTATTTCAACCGCCAACTGGACATGCTGCTCCACACCGAACCGGGCTTCCGCACAAAGAATATCTTGGTAGCCAAACTGATTTACGAATCACAGGATTTCAATGGTTTCACAAAAGAAAGAGTCTTAGCGGAAAGAGCACGTACTCAATTGCTGAGAGAGAAGTTGTCGGCATGTCCTTTTATCGAATATCATCAAAGCGGTTATGAAAGCATCATTGACAAGACGTATGGAACCAACTATGTGAATGCAAAAGGCGAAACGGCTTACTTAAACATCATGTACGTCTCCCCACAGTTCTTCCAGATGTTCGACATCGACATTGAAGAAGGTGCTATTCCTGAAAAATCAGGAAGAAATATTTATGTACTGAACCGTGCTGCCATGAAAGCCATGAACTTCTCTTCCCTCGAAGAAGCAGCCGTAGTGGAAGACAACCGAAAACGCAAGGATGCCAATGCACCGATGGTACCAATCGTCGCCGTAGTCAAAGACTATTACAATGGTCATCTGTCCTCAGGAGCTGCTCCTATCATTTATAATGTATCCGGTTCCGGAGGACCACGCCATCAGATAGCCTTTCCAGAAGGAAAGAAACAAGACCTCTTGAATTATTTGAAAAAGACCATGAAAGAAGTTTATGGAGCAGAAGAATTTACCTACTCCTTCCTGGAAGATGATGTAAAGGCGCTTTATAAAGAAGACCAGAAGATAGCCAGCATCTACAACATCTTTGCTTTCATCGCCATTGCCGTTTCATGCCTCGGCCTTTTCGGCATCTCGCTCTTCGACATTCGCCAACGTTATCGTGAGATAGCTATCCGTAAGGCACATGGAGCGGGTATGAAGGACTTGTACCAACTACTCTTCAAAAAATACTTGTTGGTACTCGGAGCTTCGTTCGTGGTAGCTGTTCCCCTCGCCTATTACCTCATCCACCAATACACGGCGGACTTTGTGGTGAAGGCTCCTATTGGCATCGGCATCTTCGTCATCGCCTTGTTGCTCGTAGCGGTCATTTCGATGGGTACACTCTGGTGGCAGATACGCAAGGCGGCAAATATTGACCCGGCTACGGTTATGAAGAGTGAATAATAACCTAATTTATATAGAACATGAAAAATTATCTCATAGGCTTTGCCATCTGTTTTGTTTTGGTTGGAATAATTTCAGCCTTTACTTTCCGTAACCGTATTTACGCCTGGACGTTGGGCGATGTACAGGCTCTTTACACTGAAGCGACCACCTTGTACAAGGCACGTCAATATGAAGAAGCAGTTCCACTATTCGAACAATTGGCTGGTATTGACACGGCCGCTTATTGCAAGTTTGTATTAGGAGACATGCATTATCGAGGGCTTACAGGAGAAGTCGATTACCAAAAAGCAATTACGCTCTTCAAGGAAGCAGCCGAATTGAATAATACGGATGCACACAACAATCTAGCGGTAATGTATTTGTCCGGCCATGGAGTGCAAGCCGACTATTCGAAAGCTTTCCGCCATTTCCAATATGGTGCAGCCAATGGCAATCCTCAAGCTCAAGTCGGACTAGGAACGATGTACCGACATGGTTGGGGAACAGCCCGTAACTCGTCAACAGCTTTTGATTGGTACCGTAAAGCCGCTGCCCACGGCAATGTAGATGCCATGAATAACTTGGGTTATATGTATGCTTCCGGATTCGGTAAGATGATGAGTGCAGAATCTGCCCTTTATTGGTATAAAAAAGCAGCTGCGCATAATCACCCCAAAGCCCAATACAATATTGGAGCATTGTATGCCGAAGGAAGGGGCGTAGAGCGTGACTTGCAAAAATGTGCAGAATGGTTGACCAAAGCTGCTTTGCAAGGAGAAGCTACCGCCCAGTTCAATTTAGGGAACATGTATTATTTGGGCAAAGGGGTAGCACGGGATTTGGACCAAGCAGCTATGTGGTATAGTCTAGCAAAAGAACAAGGACATCGGAATGCCGCCCGTTTCCTTACTCATCTGGAACAACACCAAGACATAGTCGAGTTGGATTCTAACTTTACTATTCGTCTTATTCCTGAGAATTGAACCAGTTATCATAAATAAATCAAACTTATAGAAGCATGAAAACATTAAAATACGCTATCCGCTTCCTCTTGAGAAGCAAATCATACACTATCATCAACCTGCTGGGCCTGGCATTCAGCTTGGCTTGTTGCATCATTCTGATGCGGTACATCCATCGGGAACTGACGGTGGATACCCATTGTGTGGATAGAGACCGTACCGTTATGGCCGTTCGCGACATCGACGGAACACGCTTTATTGGACAATTAGAGCATGTGGATAACTTTCTGGATAAAGAAATCGTCCGCAAAGACGACATTCTTCAACGATGCTCTTTCATCAACCTTTCAAAAGACAATTTGATTTACAATGAACAAAACTTTACGTGCAATCTGTTTATAGCCGATTCTACTTTTTTCCATTTCTTCGACTATCCTGTGCTAGCCGGTGAATCCCGACTGACCGCCCCCGACGATGCCGTCTTGACCCGACGCTTTGCAGAAAGAGTATTTGGCAAAGAAAGTCCGATAGGCAAAAGCATGACTTATTACAACAAGGTAGTGAATGTACGTGGGGTGATAGACGAACCGAAGAACAAGACCTCGCTAAACTTCGATGCCCTACTATCCATCCATCTTAATAATGGATATAGCGAGTGGGGCCAACTCATTAGTGAATTCGTACATCTATCCGACCATGTCGATTTGGAAGCCCTAAATGCTGAATCATGCGTATTCCGCAAGCAAGAACAAGGCTATGACCTGCGCTATGAAATCATTACCCTTCGTGAAGCTTACGAACGAACTAATCCTTTCAAGGACGAATTATTCCGACACACGAACATGGCCTACATCTACCTGCTTTCGGGAGTGGCTTTGTTGCTCTTCCTGGTAGGCATCCTCAACTTCGTGAACATCTATATGGTGCTGATGATGACCCGAAGCAAGGAGTATGGCATCAAGAAGGTATTCGGCCTGCAAGGTTTCCCGCTCTTCGTGCAGATATGGCTGGAAAACCTCTTGCTCATCGTTCCCGCCCTACTGGTAGCTTGGCTCTTGATAGAGATCACCCAAATCCCAGTCAACCGATTGTTCCAAGAGCCTATCGGCTATACTTGGTTCGACCTCTATCTGTCGTTAGGGTTCGTATTCGGTATGCCTATATGTACCGCCATCTATCCATACATCCGCTACAACTATCGAACGGCCATCACCTCCATGCGGAGCATCGGCACCAACCGCCAGTCGGTACGTGTCCGCATGGCTTTCCTCTTTGTGCAATACATCTTTACGATAGGCATCATCGTGGTGTCGCTCTACTTCGGCAAGCACCTTGACTTCCTGCAAAGCACTCCTCCCGGTTTCCGTACAGAAAACATCCTGATGGCCGACCTCCAAATGGAAAGAAAGAACTATGGAGCTGCTACCATGGAAGAGATACGAGCCATTTGGAAACGCACAGGCCAATTGAGGCAAAAGCTGAATGAATGTCCTTACATCGAGAACTATATGTATGGGGCACAACTCTTCCGCGATTATGATACGGATGTCATCAATGACAAAGACCAGCGAGTACGATGCATCACCCTTTTCACTTCCGCCAAGTTCTTCGAAGTTTTCGGCATACCTATTATTGAAGGTGAAATACCTGATGCCCAAAACGGTTACGATTACAGAGTCGCATTAAATCGGGCAGCTATGAAAGCTTTCGGATACACCAATCTGAGCGATGCCTTTATTCGTTGGGAACACGCACAATGGATTTACTCACAAAATGGGCAAACAGTAGAAGGCGGAAAACAACTGATGCCCGTCACCGCTGTGGTGGAAGATTATTACAACGGACACTTGACCAATGGTATCCGACCGATGGTATTTATCCTGCATGGAGACAACGCAAGCGGAACAGCCAGCATCCGCATCCGTCCCGGTCAGGAGAAAGCCTGCATCGACTACCTGAAGGAAGTGGAAAAAGAAATCTACAACAACGAGGATTTCCAATACACCTGGCTGAAAGACAAGGTACTGGAACTCTACGAAGACGACCGCCAAGTGGCCATCATCTACTCCGTCTTTGCCTTGATAGCCATTGCCGTGTCGTGCCTTGGCTTGTTCGGCATCTCGCTTTTCGACATCCGCCAGCGGTATCGTGAAATTGCCCTTCGCAAAGTACACGGAGCCGGTATGAAGGACTTGTACCAACTGCTCTTCAAGAAATACTTGTTGGTACTTGGAGCTTCGTTCGTAGTAGCTGTTCCCCTCGTCTATTACCTCATCCACCAATATACGGCGGATTTTGTGGTGAAGGCTCCGATAGGCATCGGCATCTTCGTCCTTGCCTTATTGCTCGTAGCGGTCATTTCGATGGGTACACTCTGGTGGCAGATACGCAAGGCGGCAAATATTGACCCAGCTACGGTTATGAAGAGTGAATAAAAAAGGGGCTTCGTCACTTTTACACTTCCGGCACTCTACATTGGAATCAATTCATTGGAGTGCCGGAAATGTTTTTTCTCCTTATTAGAAGCTTAGCATCTTTCTTCGGAAATCCATCGAAAGCCAGTATTGTCTTTTTAATGAATCCGACAAGAAAGAACGTTCAATAAGATTTCTTACCAGAGGCTTTTCTGCCCCAAAAGTATCCAGTTCACGCTTGACAACCTTGTGAGGAAGGCCAATACGACGACCGAATTCTTCAAAATCACCCCTGCCTATCTGATGAGTGTCCGTCAGCTTCATGCCTTCACGGAACAATCCCTTGTCGAGGGCAAAGATACGTGGCTGTACCAAATGAAGTGACGTATTGATCAAATCGTATGCCGGTGAAAGGCGATATTCACCATCTTTGTTGATTAGAGAAAAATTCTTCAAATGGGCATCATCATTAAGGGAAATGAAATTGAACAGAACAAGGCGATAAAAACGGGCGATGTCGATGGAAGCAGCCTTTACATACTTGCGAATAATTTCAGCACATTCCTCATAGCTGGCATTACAATATTTATAGTCACTACCTCCATGCGCTTTGGTATATCCCATCAATGCCGCAAAATCCTCCTGTTGGTACTTTCC
>JAFTTU010000198.1 GCA_017466635.1 Bacteroides sp. | reverse complement strand
GAAGAAGGATGTGAATTCTTTTCGGCCGACTACTCTCAAATTGAACTTCGCATCATGGCACACTTGAGCGGAGACCAGAACATGATTGAAGCTTTCCGCGAAGGAAACGACATTCATGCCGCAACCGCTTCGAAAGTATATAAAATAGGTATAGATGATGTAACCCGAGAACAACGAAGCAAAGCCAAAACCGCCAACTTCGGCATCATTTATGGTATCAGTGTATTCGGATTGGCCGAACGGATGAACGTTCCACGGAGCGAAGCGAAAGAGTTGATTGACGGATATTTCCAAACCTATCCTCAAATCAAAGAATACATGGACAAAAGCATCGAACTCGCCCGCCAAAACGGCTATATCGAAACGATATTCGGACGTAAACGATATTTACCTGATATCAACTCACACAATGCCGTTGTAAGGGGATATGCCGAACGAAATGCCATCAATGCACCGATTCAAGGAAGTGCTGCTGATATCATCAAGGTGGCGATGATTCGTATCTACGAGCGTTTCCAAGCAGAAAACATTCAATCCAAAATGATACTTCAAGTACATGACGAATTGAATTTCAGCGTCTTAAAAGAAGAAAAGGAAAGGGTTCAAAACATTGTCATCGAAGAAATGGAGAAAGCATATAGCATGCAAGTACCATTGTGTGCAGATTGTGGTTGGGGTAACAATTGGTTAGAGGCACACTAATCCACCATGGAGCACCAAGCGTTTTTCGCTGACATTTTTTAATTTTTAATCGATTTTTTCATCAAAATGTTATGACATATCATTTATATTCGTATATTTGCAGTACAAAATGAAAAACCAAATAAAACTCATAATACTATGAAGAAGATTTTTAGCGCACTCCTATTTGTAGCGATGATGCTCATTGCCAATGTCAGCATCAATGCACAAAGCAACTTGATTCGTAACACCGAAGAAAAAGACGGTGTAATCGTTACTGAAACCGTATACAAACTAGAGGGTAATGGTTTGACCAATTACATGAAACACCACTACAAGTATGACGAGAACAAGCAACGAATCGAAGACGAAGCCTTGAAGTGGAACGGTACTAGAGACGAGTGGGAAAAGGATCTCTGCATCCGTTATATCCACACAGAAAAGACAACTACCACCGAGTATTACAAATGGAACAAAAAGAAAAAAGATTATGTTCTTGTTCCTGAAATGACGATTACAATGGATAAATAATCCTATAAAACTAAAAACAACTAATTATTCTCTCTTTTAGTTGAAGGGTAGCTTTTCTGGCTACCCTTTTTTAATCTCATATACCCGAAGATTAAAAAAAGATAAGTATCTTTGCACCCGAATCATCAGATAATCATCAAAAAACAAATAAATATGGCATTAAAAGCAGGTATAGTAGGTCTCCCTAACGTAGGTAAATCTACTTTATTCAATTGTTTGTCAAGCGCAAAGGCGCAGAGTGCTAACTATCCTTTCTGCACCATCGATGCACAACAAGGACAGATTTCAGTACCCGACGAAAGACTGAACAAATTGGCTGAATTGGTAAAGCCGGGACGCATCGTTCCTGCTACTTGTGACATTGTAGACATCGCCGGTTTGGTAAAAGGTGCAAGCCAAGGTGAAGGCTTGGGTAACCAATTCTTGGGAAATATCCGTGAAACCGATGCAATCATCCACGTATTGCGTTGTTTCGACAATGATAATATTGTACACGTAGACGGTTCGGTAAACCCTGTCCGCGACAAGGAAATCATCGATGCAGAACTTCAGTTGAAGGACCTTGAAACGGTAGAAAACCGTATCAAGCGTGTAGAAAAGCAAGCCCGTGTAGGTGGTGACAAGCAAGCTAAAATCGAATATGATGTACTGGTGGCTTATCGCGATGCCCTCCTCCAAGGCAAGTCGGCACGTACCGTTACCTTCGAAACCGAAGACGAACAAACTGCTGCCAAGGGTCTTTTCTTGTTGACTACCAAGCCTGTACTCTATGTATGTAATGTAGACGACACTTCAGCGGCCAATGGTAATCCATACGTAGAAGCTGTTCGTGAGGCCATCAAGGACGAAGAAGCCGAACTCTTGATTATCAGCGCACAGACGGAAGCAGACATCGCCGAACTCGAAAGCTACGAAGAAAAGCAGATGTTCTTGGAAGACATGGGCTTGAAGGAATCGGGTTGCGACCGCCTCATCAAGGCTATCTACAAGCTTTTGAACCTGGAAACCTTCATCACTGCCGGTGAAATGGAAGTGAAGGCTTGGACTTATCGCAAGGGCTGGAAGGCTCCTCAATGTGCCGGTGTTATCCACACCGACTTCGAAAAGGGCTTTATCCGTGCAGAAGTCATCAAGTACGAAGACTACATCAAGTATGGCTCGGAAGCTGCTGTAAAAGAAGCTGGTAAGATGGGTGTGGAAGGCAAGGAATATGTCGTTCAGGACGGCGACATCATGCACTTCCGCTTCAATGTATAAATGCTTGCTGAAGCATTAGCCTTCGCTTGCTGAAGCGTTGCCTCATGAGACTGCTCTCGTAGTGCTACGCTTCAGCAAGCGTTTTTTATAGCCTTTGCTATTTCCCTCTCACAATCTTCTTGATGTCATTCAACTTGTTCAAGGCTTCGAGAGGCGTGAGATTATTCACATCGAGATTCAATATTTCATCACGCACCTGGCAAAGCACAGGGTCGTCCAATTGGAAGAAGCTAAGCTGCATTCCATCACGTTGAGAAGCGATTTCAGCCGTAGGTTTGGACGATATACCTTGCTGGCGATTATCCGTTTCCAATTGATTCAAAATGGTGTTGGCGCGCTTTACAATGCTCTTCGGCATACCTGCCAACTTCGCCACATGAATACCAAACGAGTGTTCACTTCCTCCCCTTTCGAGCTTACGCAAGAAAATGACCTTGCCATCCACTTCCTTCACCGATACATTGTAATTCTTGATGCGCTTGAAGGACTTTTCCATCTCATTCAATTCGTGATAGTGGGTGGCAAAGAGTGTGCGTGCTTTCGCCTTGGGATGCTCGTGGATGTGCTCTACAATGGCCCAGGCAATGGAAATACCGTCGTACGTAGAAGTACCACGTCCCAGTTCATCAAAAAGCACCAAGCTTCTTGGCGAAAGATTGTTCAGAATGTCTGCTGCCTCATTCATTTCGACCATGAAAGTGGACTCTCCTACCGAGATGTTATCACTTGCTCCCACACGAGTGAATATCTTATCGACCAAGCCGATACGGGCACTTTCGGCCGGCACAAAACAACCTATTTGAGCCAAGAGTGTAATCAAAGCCGTCTGACGGAGCAAGGCCGACTTACCCGCCATATTCGGCCCCGTAATGATGATGATTTGTTGGTTATCGGCATCCAAGAGCACATCATTTGCAATGTACTTCTCTCCTATCGGCAATTGCTTTTCAATCACCGGATGACGACCTTGACGGATGTCTATAACATCGCTATCTTCTATCACCGGACGGATGTACTTGTTTTCTCTCGCCACATTGGCAAAGGCCAAGAGGCAATCCAGACGGGCGATTTGGGTGGCATTGATTTGGATAGCCGGAATGTATTCCGACAAGTCCATCACCAAATCATTGTATAGCTTGGTTTCGAGCGAAAGAATCTTGTCTTCCGCACCGAGAATCTTTTCTTCGTATTCCTTCAGTTCTTGGGTAATGTATCGTTCGGCATTGACCAATGTCTGCTTGCGAATCCATTCGGCAGGCACCTTATCCTTATGCGTATTACGTACTTCGATGTAATAACCGAATACGTTGTTGTAAGCAATCTTCAAACTAGGAATCTCCGTCCGTTCGCTTTCGCGTTGTTGCATCTGGAGGAGATAATCCTTGCCTGAATAAGCAATCTGTCGAAGCTCGTCCAGCTCCGCATTGATGCCATCGGCGATTACCCCACCCTTATTCACCAACAATGGAGGGTCGTTCTTGATTTCTCGAGCAATGCGGTTGCGGATACTTTCACACAAATTCAAGTGTTCGCCAATGCGTCGGAGGCTTTCATTCTCCGCATTCAAGCAGGCATTCTTTATCGGCTCAATCGCTTGAAGAGCCACTTTCAGTTGCACTACCTCACGAGGCGATATTCTACCCACGGCAGCTTTGGACACAATACGTTCAAGGTCACCTATCAAGTGAAGCTTTTCTTCGATAAAGTCCTTGAAATCAGGGTCACGGAAGAAGAATTCGACTACATCCAATCGTTCATTGATAGGCTTTTCATCTTTCAATGGGAAGACTACCCAACGCTTCAACAAACGGGCTCCCATCGGGCTGATGGTCTTGTCAATCACACCCAACAAGCTTGTACCGCCATCGTTCATGCTTCCAAGGAGTTCCAAGCTCCGCACCGTAAACTTGTCCAAACGCACATAGCGGTCTTCCTCGATGCGAGAAAGCGAAGTGATGTGGCCTATTTGGTAATGTTGCGTCATCTCCAAGTATTGAAGAATAGCACCTGATGCCACTACCCCATTCTTGAGATGCTCCACACCGAAGCCCTTCAAATTCTTGGTTTCGAAATGCTTCAGGAGCTTCTCACGGGAAGATGTTTCGTTGAATACCCAATCTTCCAATTCAAACGTGAAGAACTTGCTTCCGAAATTCCCTTCGAACATGCCTCGCTTGCCACGCTCGAAAAGGACTTCCTTAGGGGCGAAATTGTTCAAAAGCTTGTCAATGTAATCAAAAGGACCTTCAGCGGTCAGGAACTCCCCTGTCGAAATATCTAGGAAAGCCACACCACACGATGCCTTGCCAAAATGAACGGCCGCCAGGAAGTTGTTTTCCTTGTAAGAAAGGACATTGTCATTGATAGCCACCCCCGGTGTAACCAATTCCGTGATGCCTCGCTTCACCAACTTCTTGGTTAGCTTCGGGTCTTCCAATTGGTCGCAGATAGCCACACGCTTACCGGCACGAATCAACTTCGGCAGATAGGTGTCGAGAGCATGGAAAGGAAAACCAGCCATCTCCACATGCTTGGCTTGTCCATTGGCACGCTTGGTAAGGGTAATCCCCAAGATATTGGCCGCCGTAATGGCATCTTCCGAATAGGTTTCATAGAAGTCACCACACCGGAAAAGCATCACCGCATCGGGATGTTTCTCTTTCAACTCGAAGTATTGCTTCATCATGGGGGTCATTACGACATCTTTTGCCACGGTAATTTCCTTTCTTTTTAGTTCAACGTTTGATTGGTTTAGCCGACAAAGATAGGAAAAATGTGTGGGATTTATTATTTTTGCACCCGAAAATAAATCTATAAACGTATGACAAAAGAAACAAAGGGAGCTGACTTTAAATCAGCAACCGACCAAAAGAAACTCTTTATCGAGACTTACGGTTGCCAAATGAACGTGGCCGATAGTGAAGTAGTGGCTTCCATCATGCAGATGGCGGGCTATAGTGTATGCGATTCCCTGGACGAAGCCGATGCGGTGTTCATGAACACTTGTTCCATCCGAGACAATGCCGAACAGAAAATCCTCAACCGTCTGGAGTTTTTCCATGCGATGAACAGCAAGCGCGGCAAGAAGAACCAGCTCATCGTGGGTGTTCTCGGTTGTATGGCCGAACGTGCCAAGCAGGACTTGATTGACAATCATCACGTGGACCTTGTGGTAGGTCCCGATGCTTATCTTTCTCTTCCCGAGCTGATTGCATCGGTAGAAGCTGGTGAAAAGGCCATCAATGTAGAGCTTTCTACTACAGAGACTTATCGCGACGTGATTCCTTCCCGCATCTGTGGCAATCACATTTCGGGCTTTGTGAGCATCATGCGTGGTTGTAACAATTTCTGCCACTATTGCATCGTTCCTTACACTCGTGGACGTGAGCGAAGCCGTGATGTGGAAAGCATCCTCAACGAAGTGCTCGACCTCTCCGCCAAGGGTTACAAGGAAGTGACCCTCCTCGGTCAGAATGTCAATTCTTATCGTTTTGAGAAGGATGGCGAAACCATTAACTTCCCTACCCTCCTTCGCCTCGTGGCCGAAGCCGTACCTCACATGCGTGTCCGCTTCACCACCTCGCATCCGAAGGACATGAGCGATGAAACGCTTCAGGTGATTGCCGATGTTCCGAATGTATGCAAGCATATCCACTTGCCCGTGCAGAGCGGTAGTTCACGCATCTTGAAGCTGATGAACCGTAAATATACTCGTGAATGGTATTTGGAACGTGTAGCAGCTATCCGTCGCATCATCCCCGATTGTGGTTTGAGCACCGACATCTTCAGCGGTTATCACTCGGAAACGGAAGAAGACCATCAGGAATCCCTCTCACTGATGCGTGAATGTGGCTACGATTCTGCCTTTATGTTCAAGTATTCCGAACGTCCGGGCACTTATGCATCGAAGCACTTGCCAGACGACATTTCGGAAGAAATCAAGATTCGTCGATTGAACGAAATCATTGAACTTCAAAACCAACTCTCTGCCGAAAGCAATGCGAAGGACGTGGGCAAGGTATTCGAAGTATTGGTGGAAGGTGTATCGAAGCGCTCGAAAGAACAGCTTTTCGGACGTACTCAACAGAACAAAGTGGTGGTATTCAACCGAGGCACTCACCGCATTGGCGATTTCGTGAATGTAAAGGTAACGGCTTCCAGTTCAGCCACTTTGATTGGTGAAGAAGTTTTTGAATAAGCATGAGTAAAAAAGAAATATACAAACAGAAGAACATCCAGTTCCTAAAAGATTTATCCGTCGAGGAAGGCATCCTAAGCCTTCCTTGCGGCATTTATTACAAGGTATTAGAAACGGGAGAAGGAAAGGTCTCTCCTACCGTCCGAAGCATCGTGAGCGTCCACTATCGAGGCACTTTAATCGATGGCAAGGAATTCGACAATTCCTACAAGCGTAACTGCCCTGAAGCCTTCCGCCTCTGCGATGTCATCGATGGTTGGCAAATCGCTCTCCAGCAGATGCATGTGGGTGATAAATGGATCATCTATATCCCATCCGAAATGGGTTATGGCTCGAAAGCAAGCGGTCCAATCCCCGCCTACTCCACCCTTATTTTCGAGGTGGAGCTATTGGGAATCGGCTGATTATTTCACCATAAACTTATACTTACCTGACCCTACGGTAAACTTGGCATAGCCATTTTCATAACCACTCGGGGTCAGGTTATTTTCATTATTTACTCTATCCACACCCGATGTCGGTACAAGGATTTCAGCACTTGTATTCACAGGAATTTCCACTTCGAGTGTCTTCAGGACGTCTCCTTCGGCTGTCCAACCGGCAGCTACTTTCCCGTAAGGAGTCATTGTAGAGGCGTTCAAGTGGTCAAAGCCACCCCCTGTATGCGGCTGAACAACAATCTTCTTATAGCCAGGAGCAGCCTCCTTGATACCTACGGCACTCCGATACAACCAATCGCCGATGGCTCCATACGAATAGTGGTTGAAAGAGTTCATGCCTTCCAGAATCGAGCCATCCGGCTGAATGCTGTTCCAACGCTCCCAAATGGTAGTTGCCCCTTTCCTTACCGAATAAATCCAGCTCGGGCAGGTTTCTTGCAATAAAAGCTTGTAAGCCACATCGCTTTTGCCATACTTCGTCAAGACATGACAGATGTATGAAGTACCCAAGAAGCCCGTTGTAATGTGATTGTCATAACGCTCAATGTTCTTCACCAATCGCTCTACGGCCTGCTCTCTCAGATGCTCGGGAAGCATATTGAAATGCAAGGCCAGAACGTAAGCCGTCTGGGTATCCGAGCTAATCAAACCGTTCGGGGTGACATATTCATTCATATAAGCTTTTCTTACTTTAGAAGCCACTTCCGTATAGTAATCCGCTTCATCTTGCTTGCCCAAGAGCTTGGCCGTGCGACTTACGATGTCAGCCGAATGGGCAAAGAAGCATTGGGCTACCAAATGGCTGCTTGTCACCGCGGAGCGTCCGCCAGGATCGTTGCTCAACGAATAGAAGAGCCAGTCGCCGTAATGGTCACCGTTGTTCCACAAATAGCCTCTGTCCTTGCTTCGGCTCACCATGTAGTCCACCCAACCTTTCATGCTATCGTATTGTTGTTCAAGCACGCTGATGTTGCCGAAGGCCATGTAGTGATTCCAAGGAACGATGGTGGCCGCATCCGCCCAACCGGTAGCTGCCGTACGATAATCGCCATGATAGGAGTCGGGAATGATTCTCGGCACTCTGCCATCAGTCCGCTGGTCAGCTCTCAAGTCTGCCAACCATTTGTTGAAGAAGTTGTCCACTCTTCCCAAGAACGAAGCTGTGCGGAAGAACACTTGTGCATCGCCCGTCCATCCCAAACGCTCGTCACGTTGCGGGCAATCGGTCGGCACATCCACAAAGTTGTCCCAGAATCCCCATTCGATGTTGTGCTGAAGCTGGTTGATGACCGGATTCGAAGAGCTGAACTCCCCAATTCTATCAAAACCCGAGCAGACAGGTACGGCTTCGAAATCTTCCAAACGGAGTTCGCCTTCCAAGCCTTCCACGCGGATATATCGGAAGCCATAAAAGGTATGGCGAGGCTCGAAGCACTCCTCTCCTTCCCCGTTGAGAATGAACAAGCTGGTAGTCTTGGCTGAACGCATGTTCGTGGTATAGAAATTACCGTCCTTATCCAACACTTCGGCATGAGTGATGCGTACTTGGTCGCCCTTCTTGCCCGAAAGCTTCACACGCTCCCATCCCACGATGTTCTGCCCGAAGTCAATGACCTTCTCCCCTTTCGGTGTAACGATGATTTCCTTTGCAGGAATCGCCTGATACGCCTTCACCGGTTCGCTGACCGTTGCTACCAAATGGTTCTTCGGCATATCCATCACCTTGGCCTTCCGGCTCCATACCGATTGAGGCTGGATGCTTGCCCAAGACGCATCCATCAAGCGTGCATCAATGGTTTCACCATCATAAATATTGGCAAAAGTGATACCTCCAGCTTTGGAGGTTTCCTCCTCTGCCGGCACACAACATTCCCATTCGCCGTCCGTGAGGATGCAAGCCTTTGTGCCATCCGCATATTCAATGTTGATTTGCATCAGTAAGGAAACGTCCTTCCCATACTTATATCTGTTCTTCGGGTCACCCGTATTCATGCCACCACTATACCAACCCGGAGAAACGGTTGCCGCAATCATGTTCTTCCCTTTCTGAAGCAAGGAAGTCACATCATAAGCTTGATATTGAAGACGTTTGAGGTAGGTTGTCCATCCCGGAGTGAGTTCGTAATTCCCTACCCGCTTACCATTGACGAACGCTTCATAAATGCCGTGCGAAGTGATGTATGCCGTTGCTTTCCGAATGTTCCCCGAAAGGATCTCGGCCTTACGGAAATAAGTCGGAACCGGAGTTTCCGAGGCAGTTATCCATTGAGCTTTCCAATCATTGGTACGGATTCCCGTCTGCCATTTTGAAGTGGCTTTCTTCGAAGCGCTTCCATGGTTGTCCCATACTTGTAAGGTCCAAGTGTATTCTGTATCGGGAGTGAGTGTACCTTCATAGGCCACGGCTATGGAATTGTCCGACTTCACCTTGCCCGAATCCCAAAGCTTCTTGCCTTGCGAACTTACCACCACCTGATAAGCTTCCTGAAAGGTCTCTGCCTTGTCGGAAATAAGAATCCAACTGAATACGGTCTTGCCATCGGGGTCTGTCCCTATCGGACGGTCAAGCCCATTGACACGCATGTCAGTGATTCGGATTTTCGCCATACTGAGCATCGGGAGACAAAGCAATCCGATGAGAATAAGAAGAAAATGTCTGTTTTTCATGATTATTCGGTTTTTCCTGCAAATTTAATGAAAAGTGAGGGATTTTGTATTCTTCAGGAAATTATTCTTGAATCTTCCATCCTGCATTTTCTGCCTCAAAGATACGGTTTATTCGATATTACACACAAAAAGGCTTGAACGCATCCGTCCAAGCCTTTTATTATACCTTCTTATAAAAGGGAGATTACTTCTGTTCAGGCATTACAATCCACATGATGAGGTAAGCCAAAAGGCCAAAACCACCCAACAATACACAAAGCAACCAAACAATACGGATAATGCTAGCATCCAAACCGAGGAAATCAGCCAAACCACCGCATACACCTGCAATCTTCTTGTTCGCTGAGCGAACCAACTTCTTATCTGCCATTTTTGTTAAGTTTTAAAAATTTGATGCAAAAGTACGGAAAAATTGGAGCCTATCTTTTATTTATACTCTTAAAAGTCCTTAAAGAAACGCCACATGTAAGCAATTTATTTGTTAATTTGCAACAAATTAGGGTTTAGTGTGGACATACTCAAGATAAATATATGCCCGCTGTGCGGCGGACAACAGTTGGAACATGCTTTGACTTGTACGGATCATTATGCTTCGGGCGAAACGTTCGAAGTAGTCCGTTGTGTGCATTGCGGTTTCCTGATGACACAGAATGTACCCGTAGAAGCAGAAATCGGGAAGTATTATGAAACTCCCGATTATATCTCACATTCTGATACACAGGAAGGACTGATGAACCGTGTGTACCACTGGGTGCGTCAATACATGCTTTCCCGCAAAGCTACACTTGTAAAGCATTGCTCCAAGATGTCTACCGGCCATTTATTGGATTATGGTACCGGAACCGGCTATTTTGCCAATACCATGGTCCGTCAGGGTTGGCAAGTAAAAGCCATCGAGAAGAGTCCACAAGCCAGAGCTTTTGCAAAAGAACACTTCAAGTTGGAAGTGGATGCCGAAACGGCATTACCCAGCTACCAAGCAGAAACGTTTGATGTAGTGACCTTATGGCATGTGATGGAGCATCTGGAACATTTGAACGAAATGTGGGAAACACTCCACCGGATACTGAAAGAGAGGGGAGTGCTGATAGTGGCCGTACCTAATCCGGATTCGTATGATGCAGAGAAATACAAGGAATGGTGGGCAGCCTACGATGTTCCCCGTCACTTATGGCATTTCCGTCCATCGGTGATGCAGCAATTCGGAGCCAAGCATGGTTTTATACTGGAAGAGAGAAAGCCTATGCCATTCGATGCATTCTATGTATCCATGCTGACAGAGAAATACAAAGGAAGCCAGCTTTCCTTCCTGAAAGGCTTATGGACAGGAACATGTGCCTGGTTCAGCGCATTAAACAAGAAGGAGCGTAGCAGTTCCATGATTTATGTATTCAGAAAGAAATGATTATGACAAAGAAACCGAATTCTTTTTTCAATATGCAGTTCATTACCTCCAGCATCAGTACGACGTTGGTACTTTTGTTGTTGGGTATGGTGGTGTTCTTTGTGCTTTCTGCCAACAATCTCTCCAACTATGTGCGGGAGAATATCGGTTTTACCGTATTGGTGAGCGATGACATGAAAGAACCGGAAGCACTGAAGTTCCAAAAGGCATTGAACGAAAAGGCATACGTCAAGGAATCGGCCTACATTTCTAAAGAACAGGCATTGAAAGAGCAGACGGAAGCCATGGGCACTGACCCAGCTGAATTCTTGGGTTACAATCCTTTCACGGCCTCCATCGAAATCAAACTGAATGCAGAGTATGCCAATTCGGACAGCATCGTTTGGATAGAGAAAGAAATCCTGGCCAATAAAAAGGTGATGGAAGTAAACTATCCCCAAGATTTGCTCGACTCCGTCAATCAGAACCTTCAGAAAGTAAGTTTGTTCTTACTTGGATTGGCAGGACTATTAACGCTTATCTCGTTTGCGTTGATAAACAATACCATTCGTTTGGCCATTTATTCCAAACGGTTCTTGATTCACACCATGAAACTGGTAGGAGCAAGCTGGGGATTCATCCGTCGTCCGTTCCTTCTACGCAACATGTGGATTGGTATTTTAGCCGGACTTTTAGCGGATGCTATCCTAATGGCCATGGCATCCATGCTGGTGAAATACGAACCGGAACTGATTGAAATCGTCACTCCCCAAACCATGCTGATTGTCATGACATCGGTATTTGTGTTCGGCTTGGCGATTACTTCATTCTGTGCATATATATCAATCAATAAATACTTGCGCATGAAAGCAAGTGCGCTTTATTACATTTAATTAAGAAAGAAAATGGATAAACAGAAGTTTGCTTTTGACAAGACCAACTTCATCTTGTTGGCTGTCGGTATGGCGATTATCATCATAGGGTTCTTGTTGATGACAGGACCGGGATCGACAGAAGGATATTTCGAACCGGATATCTTCAGCACTCGTCGAATCGTAGTAGCTCCTACGATTTCCTTGTTTGGATTCGTGTTCATGATTTATGGTATTCTTCGCAAACCGAAAAAATAAAAAGACATGAGTATATTCGAAACCATTATTATCGCCATCGTAGAAGGATTGACCGAATTCTTGCCTGTATCCTCTACGGGACACATGATTATTACCCAAAACTTGTTGGGGGTAGAAAGTACAGAGTTTGTCAAGGCATTTACGTTCATTATCCAGTTTGGCGCAATCTTATCGGTAGTTGTGCTCTATTGGAAGCGTTTCTTCCAACTGAATCATACACCGGCTCCGGAAGGCGCCAATGGCATCCAACGCTTCTTGCATAAGTTCGACTTCTATTGGAAGTTGTTTGTGGCTTTTGTTCCTGCCGCCGTATTAGGTTTGCTCTTTAGCGATGCTATCGACGCCATGCTCGAAAGTGTTATGGTAGTTGCCATCATGCTGATTGTCGGAGGGGTCTTCATGCTCTTCTGCGACAAGATATTCAATAAAGGTAGTGACAAGACTCCGTTTACAGAAAAGCGTGCTTTCATGGTAGGCTTGTTCCAATGTATCTCCATGATACCAGGAGTTTCACGTTCCATGGCAACCATCGTAGGGGGTATGTCACAAGGAATGACCCGCAAAGCAGCTGCTGAATTTTCTTTCTTCCTGGCTGTACCAACCATGTTCGGTGCTACTTTGTACAAGATGTACAAATTGCTTAAGGAAGGAGGTACAGAATTGATTCTGAACAACATGACAACCTTGATAGTTGGTAATGTTGTCGCATTTGTAGTGGCCATGCTTGCTATCAAATTTTTCATTGAATATGTACAGAAGTATGGTTTTAAGGCTTTCGGTTGGTATCGAATCATTGTGGGAGGTATCATTTTGGTCTTGTTGCTGACCGGACATAACTTAACGATTATTTAATGATGAATTTTAAGGAGGGAGAAGTTTTATGCTTTGACAAGCCGCTCACGTGGACTTCGTTTGCGGTAGTCAATAAAATCAGATATCATCTTTGCCGACGGATGGGGGTGAAGAAGTTGAAGGTAGGTCATGCAGGTACGCTTGACCCACTAGCTACCGGTGTCATGATTATTTGTACCGGAAAGGCAACCAAACGCATTGAAGAATTTCAATACCACACCAAAGAATATGTAGCTACCCTGATGCTGGGAGCCACTACACCATCGTACGACCTTGAAAAAGAAATAGACGCAACCTATCCAACCGAGCACATTACACGTGAATTGGTGGAAGAAACATTGAAGAAATTCATCGGAAGCATTGAGCAGATACCACCTGCCTTCTCGGCATGTATGGTAGACGGTAAACGGGCTTACGACTTGGCACGAAAAGGTGAAGAAGTAAACCTGAAGCCTAAGACACTCGTTATCGATGAAATAGAGTTGCTGGAATGCGAACTTCCCGTTATCAAGATTCGGGTAGTATGCTCCAAAGGAACCTACATCCGTGCCCTTGCACGTGACATCGGTGAAGCGCTCGATAGTGGAGCACACCTCATTGGACTTGTCCGCACACGGGTAGGAGAGGTGAAGCTGGAAGACTGTATGCAGGTAGAAGGCTTTGCCGAATGGTTGGAAAAACAAGAAATAGAAACTATAAACGAATAAGGAGAGACCCTATGAAACTATCACAATTTAAGTTCAAGTTGCCGGAAGAAAAGATTGCCCAGCATCCGGCCAAGTTCAGAGATGAGTCACGCCTCATGGTGGTACATAAGAAAACCGGTGAAATCGAACATCGCATGTTCAAGGACATCTTGGAATATTTTGACGACAAGGACGTATTCATCTTCAACGATACCAAGGTATTTCCTGCCCGTTTGTACGGTAACAAGGAAAAAACCGGTGCACGCATCGAAGTATTCTTGTTGCGTGAACTAAACGAAGAGCTCCGTTTGTGGGACGTATTGGTAGATCCTGCCCGTAAAATCCGTATCGGTAACAAGCTCTACTTCGGTGAGGACGACTCCATGGTAGCTGAAGTCATCGACAATACCACTTCCCGTGGACGTACCCTCCGTTTCCTTTACGATGGTCCGCATGATGAATTCAAGGAGGCACTCTATGCCCTTGGCGAAGCACCACTGCCTCACTTCATCGACAGACCGGTAGAAGAAGACGATGCTGAACGTTTCCAAACCATCTTTGCCAAGAACGAAGGAGCCGTTACTGCTCCAACTGCTGGCCTACACTTCAGCCGTGAACTGATGAAACGCATGGAAATCAAGGGTATCGACTTTGCTTTCATTACCATGCATGCAGGTTTGGGCAACTTCCGCGAAATCGATGTAGAAGACTTGACCAAGCACAAAATGGATAGTGAACAGATGTTTGTGGAAGCAGACGCTTGCCGAATCGTAAACAAGGCCGTGGACGATGGCCGCCGTATCTGTGCTGTAGGTACGACCGTAATGCGTACTATAGAAACAGCAGTCGGTACCGACGGACATTTGAAAGAATACGAAGGTTGGACCAATAAGTTCATTTTCCCTCCATACGATTTCTCGGTAGCCAATGCTATGGTAACCAACTTCCACATGCCATATTCAACATTGTTGATGCTGGTAGCAGCTTATGGTGGATATGATTTGATTATGCAAGCATACGATGTAGCCTTGAAGGAAGACTATCGCTTCGGTACATACGGTGATGCAATGTTGATTCTGGACAAGTAAATCTGAGTTTTCATAGCAACGTGGAAAAACAGAATACACATACCGTTTATTTAGGTTTAGGCACCAATTTGGGTGATAAGGAAGCCTGTTTGAAAGAAGCGGTAGAAGAAATAAAGAAGCGGGTAGGGGAGGTAACTTCCCTGTCCGCTTTTTATGCAACCGAACCATGGGGATTCGAATCGGAACATTCTTTCCTGAATGCAGTTTGTCGTGTATCTACGACTTTTTCACCCTTAGAAGTCTTACACATTACCCAAGAGATAGAACTCTCTTTAGGACGCATAAAAAAATCCATAAACAGACAATACAGTGACCGTCCGATTGACATTGATATTCTACTATAT
This sequence comes from Bacteroides sp., assembly GCA_017466635.1. Lineage (GTDB taxonomy): Bacteria > Bacteroidota > Bacteroidia > Bacteroidales > Bacteroidaceae > Phocaeicola. Next base: position 14,729 of record JAFTTU010000198.1, on the reverse strand, counting down.
GATGATTTACACATGGACAGCCCAGAACTTACCATTCCCCATCCGTTGATGTGGGAACGTGATTTTGTATTGGTTCCATTAAAAGAAATAGCTCCAGAAATTGCAATTCCTACCAACGCTTAAACGTTTTTCTTCCGGACTTGTACAGGAGAATGTTCTTTCACACGGACAAAGCTTACAACTCCTGCTGCTGCTGCCAAAAACACAGCTACCCAAAGACAAACCTTGCCACCTTCACCGGGTGCTGTCATAATATGAAGGAAAACGGCAACTAGAGCTGTACCCAACGTCTGACCAAGTACACGCGCAGTTCCTAACATACCACTGGCACCACCACTTCGGTTGATTGGAGCAGAAGTCGTAATTGTCACATTGTTGGGAGTTTGAAACAGCCCAATGCCTATACCACAAACAGCCATTCGCCATCCCATATTCCACAAAGAAGTCCCCTCACCTAAAGAAGCGAGTGCCAATAATCCTATGGTAAAGATACACATTCCGATACCACCTAATATGCCTGGATGTACCCGTTCCATCAATCGTCCGGCCATGGGTGCTGTCAAGGTAGTTGCAAGTGGCCATGGAGTCATCAATAACCCAGTCTCAGCTACACTCAAGCCTAACGAATGTTGCATAAAGAAGGGGAGGGAAACCAAAGCCAGCATCTGGGCTGTAAAGCATGTAATACTACATCCGATTGACAAAGAAAAAATCGGAATACGAAACAAATCCACCGGAAGAATGGGCATAGGAAGCTGTAATTGTCGTCGGATATAAACGACACCTACAATGACTGTTACTACTCCTTGCAACACCAACAACGTGGAAAAACCGTTATGAGCCATTTGTTCGATTGTATAAATCAACAATCCAAAGAACACGGCATTCAACACCATACTTCCTCCATCGAGTGTCCGATGAGTTTTAGAAGGTGGATTATGAGGAAGCAGTTTCCAACCTATGGTAAGCGCCACTAAACCTAGGGGGATATTCATCAAAAAAATCCAGGACCAATGTCCGACAGAAAGAATTGCACCACCTAAAGCTGGTCCCGAAGCCGCAGTCACCGCCACAATCACAGCATTGGCTCCCATCACTCGTCCTAACCGATCGGGAGGAAAAATCAGACGCAAAAGAGCCGTATTGATGCTCATGGTACAAGCACCGCCAATGCCTTGCAGTACACGAGAAGCCACCATCATCTCAAACGAAGTACTCATGGCGCACAATGCCGAAGCTGTGACAAATACACTAACCCCGAAAAGGAACACTCTTCGATAGCCAAAGACATCGCCAATGGCAGCAAAGCCCAGCAGCAACATGGTAAGCACCAACTGATAAGCATTCACCACCCAAATACTGTCGGAAGGAGTCACGTCAAACTCTTTAGATAAAGTAGGCAAGGCAACATTCATAATGGTGCCGTCCAATACTCCCATCATAATAGCAGCCAATACTGCTATAACCGCCAGATAGGAGTGGGGTGTGATTGTCTTCTTTTCCATACTCATGGGAGCAAAGTTACAAAAAAATGAGATATACCATGTTAAAGAACACAGAAAGTCTATGTTGTGTTGAAAAATATACGTATCTTTGCAACCGGAAAACAGTGGAAAGATTTGAGTAGCTTGCAACCACGGAAAAAAATGCTAAAACAACATTGACTTTCTATGTCCACCTACTCTGAATTCCTATCCCCGTTTTGGATTAGTTTTTTTAATTTTTAATTCTTAATTTTCAAATTAGAATGGGATACTTATTCACATCCGAATCGGTGTCTGAAGGACACCCCGACAAAGTGGCCGATCAAATATCGGACGCTGTGCTTGACAAACTGTTGGCTTTTGACCCCAGTTCGAAAGTAGCTTGCGAAACGCTTGTAACCACCGGACAAGTGGTTATGGCCGGAGAAATCAAGACCGAAGCTTATGTAGACTTGCAGCGCATTGCACGTGAAGTCATCAACCGAATCGGTTATACAAAAAGCGAATACATGTTTGAAGGAAACTCGTGCGGTGTGCTCAGTGCCATCCACGAACAGAGTGCCGACATCAATCGTGGCGTGGAACGCGAAGACCCGATGAACCAGGGTGCAGGAGACCAGGGCATGATGTTCGGTTATGCAACCAACGAAACAGAAAACTACATGCCGCTTTCACTCGACTTGTCTCACAAGTTGTTGATGATTTTGGCTGATATCCGTCGCGAAGGTAAGGATATGACTTACCTCCGTCCGGACTCTAAGAGCCAGGTAACCATTGAATACGATGACAATGGCAAACCTGTACGTATTGATACCATCGTGGTTTCTACCCAACACGATGAGTTCATCCTCCCGACAGAGAATACCAAGGAAGCACAACTCAAGGCTGATGAAGAAATGTTGGCTCAAATCCGTAAGGATGTTATCGAAATCTTGATGCCTCGTGTCATTGCCAGCATCCATAATCCGGAAGTATTGAAGTTGTTCAACGACCAAATTATCTATCACGTGAACCCGACAGGCAAGTTCGTGATCGGTGGTCCTCACGGTGATACTGGTTTGACAGGCCGTAAGATTATCGTGGATACTTATGGTGGTAAGGGCGCACATGGTGGTGGTGCTTTCTCGGGTAAGGACCCAAGCAAGGTAGACCGTAGTGCAGCCTATGCAGCCCGTCACATCGCCAAGAACATGGTAGCTGCCGGTGTAGCCGATGAAATGCTTGTACAAGTGTCATATGCTATCGGTGTAGCTCGTCCGGTGAGCATCTATGTAAACACTTATGGTCGTAGCAACGTGAACATGACCGACGGTGAAATCGCCAAGAAGATTGACGAATTGTTCGACCTCCGTCCGAAAGCCATCGAAGAACGCTTGAAGCTCCGTAACCCGATTTATGAAGAAACAGCTTCTTACGGCCATATGGGTCGTGAACCGAAGGTAGTAACCAAGAGCTACGAATCCATGTATCGTGAAACCAAGACAGTAGAAGTAGAACTCTTCACTTGGGAAAAGCTCGACTATGTAGACAAGGTAAAAGAAGCATTCGGTTTATAATGAATCAGATAAAGAACGTTTGCGTGTATAGCGCATCCAGCACAAAAATTGCTCCAGTTTATTTCGCAGTAGCGGAAGAACTGGGGCGATTGCTCGCTTCACAGGGCATCAATCTCATCAACGGAGCCGGAAGTATCGGACTGATGGGAGCAACTTCGAATGCCACATTGGAGGCTGGAGGAACGGTTACTGGTGTCATCCCTCGCTTCATGGTAGAACAAAACTGGCATCACACAGGATTGACTCAGTTGATTGAAACCGAAACGATGCACGAACGCAAACAATTGATGGCTGAACTGTCGGATGGAGTAATAGCCTTGCCGGGTGGTTGCGGAACCATGGAGGAATTGCTGGAAATCATTACTTGGAAACAATTGGGCTTGTATTTGAAACCTATTGTTATCCTGAATATCCAGGGATTTTACGATCCATTATTGGAAATGCTGGAACGTGCTATCGACGGAAACTTCATGCGTTCAGAGCACCGTGCCATTTGGCAGGTAGCTACATCAGCCCAGGAAGCCATTGATTTATTACACACAACCCCATGGTGGAACAAAGAGGTACGTAAATTTGCAGCTATATGATACCATTTACATCAGGCATGCCAGGAGAACCTCTTCCGTATTTACTGCATACGGACTGGATGATTACTATCATCCTGTTTCTTTGCATATTGGGTACTACCTTTGCTTTCTCAAAAGAGGAAAAATATTTACTACAACAATTAAAAGCGTCCTTCAACAACCGGGAACGCTCCAGTATGTTTGATGAAGTAACCACATCCGATATACACTATAAAATCCTATTGATGCTTCATTCCTGTGTATTATTGGGATTTTGCTTTTATTACTATTACGCAAACCATACACCGGAACTATTCGCCCAAATACCACATATCAAGATATTAGGAGGATATACGCTTAGCATTTGCTTATTCATTTTCTTGAAATCTACCCTCTACCGATTCATCAATTGGGTGTTTTTTCAAAAAGTCAAGAATTCGCTTTGGATAGCATCATTTTTCAACCTATTTATTTGGTTAGGTGTTTTGATGTTACCAATAGTTCTTGTAACTATCTACTTCGACATTTCGTCACAAATATCTCTTCTTATGATGGGAATCCTGATAATTTTTGCTAAATTTTCATTGTTTTGGATATGCTTTAGCAACTTTTTTGAAAAGATTCATGGCGTTTTCCATTTAATTCTGTACTTTTGTGCCCTTGAAATTTTGCCTGACCTCCTTTTCTGGAAAGGCATTGAACTTGCAAATAACAATTTGATATTAAATTTTTAGAGCCTTGAAAATAAAGAAAGTTCTCGTCTCTCAGCCAAAACCATCATCAGATAAATCACCTTATTATGATATAGCTGAGAAGTACGGTGTAGAAATTGATTTTCGGCCTTTCATTAAGGTGGAAAGTCTGTCAGCCAAAGAATTCAGACAACAGAAAGTGTCTATTCTGGATCATACAGCAGTGGTGTTTACATCTCGCCATGCCATCGACCATTTCTTTACTTTGTGTACAGAATTGCGTGTAACGATTCCTGAAACAATGAAGTATTTCTGTACTTCGGAACAAATCGCTTTATATATTCAAAAATATGTACAATACCGCAAACGTAAAGTATTCTTTGGCGCAACAGGTAAATTCAATGATTTGCTTCCTTCCATTGTAAAGCACAATTCAGAAAAGTATTTCGTCCCAATGTCGGATGTACATACAGACGAAATCAAAAATGCATTGGATGCCAAGAAAATCCAACATACAGAAGCTGTCATGTATCGTACCGTAAGCAATGACTTCACTGCTGATGAAAAGTTCGATTACGACATGCTGTTGTTTTTCAGTCCGGCAGGTATCAATTCATTGATGAAGAACTTCCCGGGATTCGAACAAAACGACATCGCTATCGGTTGTTTTGGTCCTGCAACCGCCAAGGCTGTAAAAGATGCCGGTTTGCGCCTGGATTTGGAAGCGCCAACCGTTGAAACACCTTCCATGACAGCTGCATTGGACAAATTTATTGGTGAGCGCAACAAAGATTGATTAAATTGTTCATATACTTAGGAGGTTTTGTAAGCATAAAGTTGTAACTTTGTGATTCAAAACCTCCTTTTTTGTATCATACAATATGGAAGATAAAAAATATACACTAAATAAAAGTGAACGCTTGAACAGCAAGAAACTCATCGAGCGTCTGTTTGCTGGAGGAAACAAATCCTTTCCGGCATTCCCACTCCGTGTGGTGTATATGCCTCTTGCACCAGAAGAAAGCACAGCCGATGCTTCCATCCTGATCAGTGTTCCCAAGAAGCGTTTCAAACATGCTGTAAAGCGCAATTTGGTAAAACGTCAAATAAGAGAAGCTTATCGGCACAACAAATACATCCTGCTCGATGCTTTAAAAGCCAAAGATACACCTACCAAAATGGTATTGGCTTTTATTTGGCTGGACAATAAGATATTTTCCACCGAACAAGTAGCCTATAAGGTAAAGAAGCTGCTTATCCACATAGCCGAAGAGATTCAATGAGAAAGCTTTTGATTCAACTCTTGATATTGCCTATCCGCTTTTATCGTGGATACATTTCTCCTATGACCCCTCCTTCGTGCCGTTTTACTCCTACTTGCTCAGCCTATGCCATTGAGGCCATCACCAAACATGGGCCATTCAAAGGATTGTATTTGGCTATCCGACGCATTTTACGATGCCATCCTTGGGGTGGTTCCGGTTATGACCCAGTCCCATAAATCATCATGGATTTCTTCAATATACATACACATTCGCTTGTGCATCCAGAATCAGAGATTTTGGCACAATCACCAGACTTGTTTCCTTCCGACAAGCTGCCTGTATATACTTCCATCGGCATCCACCCTTGGTTTCTGACAGAAGAAAACGCCGAATCACAATGGAAGGCTTTACAAAAACAAGTCTCCCATCCTTCAGTCTTAGCCATAGGAGAGGGGGGACTCGACAAGCTCAAGGGACCTGACATGGAACTTCAAGTCAAGATTCTGAAACAACAAGTCGCTTTGAGTGAAGAAAAATCATTGCCACTTATCATCCATTGTGTAAAAGCATTCAACGAGCTTATCCAACTCAAGAAAGAATTGAGACCTCATCAGCCATGGATTATTCACGGATTCAGGGGAAAGGAAGCATTGGCCATCGACTGTATCCGACACGGCTTTTACCTGTCCTATGGTGAACATTTTCAAGAAAATGCCTTGAAAGCTACCCCACAGGAAAAACTTTTCATCGAAAGTGACGAATCGGAAGTTCCTGTTCAAGAGATTTACCAATCCATCGCCCTAGTCCATGGAATCGGCTTACAAGAACTGATGGAAAGCGTCAAGAAGAATGTTAAGGAAGTCTTTTTTAAGGCGTAAGAGTTGCTTGTTCAGATAAAGTATCGTAATTTTGCAGACATTAAAGTAAAAATCAAAACATTAAAACATACATACAGATGAATTTTGTAGAAGAATTGACATGGCGTGGCATGGTGCATACTATCATGCCAGGTACAGAAGAATTGTTGGCAAAGGAACAAGTAACTGCATACTTGGGTATCGACCCGACCGCCGATTCATTGCACATCGGCCACCTTTGTGGGGTAATGATGTTGCGTCACTTCCAGCGTTGTGGCCACAAGCCTTTGGCTCTCGTGGGTGGTGCAACAGGTATGATTGGTGACCCTTCAGGTAAATCGGCAGAACGTAACTTGTTGAACGAAGAAACATTGCGCCACAACGTATCTTGCATCCAGAAGCAATTGGCCAAGTTCCTCGATTTCGACAGCGATGCAGCAAACAAGGCCGAGTTGGTAAACAACTACGACTGGATGAAGGATTATACTTTCCTTGATTTTGCACGCGAAATCGGTAAGCACATTACCGTAAACTATATGATGGCAAAGGATAGCGTACAGAAGCGCCTCAATGGTGAAGCACGCGATGGTTTGTCATTCACCGAATTTACTTATCAGCTGCTTCAGGGATACGACTTCCTCTATTTGTGGGAAAACAAGAACTGTAAGTTGCAATTGGGTGGTTCTGACCAATGGGGTAACATCACTACCGGTACCGAATTGATTCGCCGTACCAAGGGTGGTGAAGCTTTCGCCTTGACTTGTCCGTTGATTACCAAGGCCGATGGTGGCAAGTTCGGTAAGACTGAATCAGGTAACATCTGGTTGGACCCTCGCTACACTTCTCCTTACAAGTTCTACCAGTTCTGGTTGAACGTGAGCGACGAAGATGCAGCCAAGTACATCAAGATTTTCACTTCCCTCAGCAAGGAAGAAATCGAAGGCTTGATTGCAGAACATACCGAAGCTCCGCACCTCCGCGTATTGCAGAAGCGTTTGGCCAAGGAAGTAACTTGCATGGTACACTCAGAAGAAGACTACAATGCCGCTGTAGAAGCTTCAGGTATCCTCTTCGGCAATGCAACTTCTGATGCTTTGAAGAAGCTCGACGAACAGACTTTGCTCGCTGTATTCGAAGGTGTTCCTCAGTTCGAAGTATCGAAGGAAGCTTTGGCTGAAGGCGTGAAGGCCGTAGACTTGTTTGTGGACAATGCTGCCATCTTCGCTTCGAAGGGAGAAATGCGTAAGCTCGTACAAGGCGGTGGTGTTTCCCTCAACAAGGAAAAGCTTACTGCTTTCGACCAAGTAATAACTACCACTGACTTGCTCGACGAAAAGTATCTCCTCGTTCAGCGTGGTAAGAAGAACTATTACCTTGTGATTGCAAAGTAATACAAAATAGTATCCACTCAAAGAGCCATGCTTGGTTTAAGCATGGCTCTTTTTTTAAAAGGAATGAAAATGAAACTGATTATATTCGATTTCGACGGCACATTGGCTGATACCCGTCAACTCATTGTAGAGACTATGCAACAAACCATCGCTGAGTTGAGATTGACTCCCTGCACTGACGAGCAATGTGCATCGATGATAGGCCTCCCTTTAAAGCAAGCTTTCACGGAGTTGATTCCGATGTCCGATGAAATGGGTGAGCGATGTGTGGATACTTATCGACGCATCTTCAACGTGAACAATGCTGCCTACGTCATTCCTACTTTCCCTAATGTCATCGAGACCCTACATCAACTTTCTACGAAAGGATATATACTGACCATTGCCAGTAGCCGGAGCCGCAAAAGTCTGCTCGAATTCGTCCATACCATGCAGTTGGAAGAAATCTTTCCATACATCTTGGGGGCCGACGATGTGATTCATGCCAAGCCCCACCCCGAACCGGTATTGCGTACACTCGAAGCCTTCGGTTGCTCACCCGAAGAAGCCCTTGTAGTAGGCGATATGAAATACGATATCGAAATGGGTCGCCGGGCCGGTACTCGCACTTGTGGAGTAACCTACGGCAACGGCTCACTTCAGGAATTGAAGGAAGCCGGCGCCGATTATTTGTTGGATAGTTTCGAGGAAATACTAACGGTTGTCTAGTTTATGAATAAAATCCTACGATACATGAAAAAAACATTTCTCTTATTCAGCTTACTGATGATAAGCTTGTTGGCCATTGCACAAAATCCTTGTCCGCAAGTAATTCCTGCCCTTCAAGAATGGAAAGGCACCAAAGGAACCTTACACCTTCCGATTCAAGGGAGCATCATTATCAATCCATCGGATGAAACGCTACTTGCTTCGACAGCTGCTATACTGAAGAATGATTTGAAGGAATTGATGGGATGGAAATATACCATCATCACCGGAAAGGCCATGAAAAACAGCATCTATCTGTCGCTCTCGGAGCCTGATGAACAGTTGGGTAAGGAAGGCTATGAACTAAGCATCATAAATAAGGTAAGCATCCAAGCGCCCACGGCTCAAGGTGTATTCTGGGGAACAAGAACCCTTCTGCAGATGCTCTATCGTCAAGAAGCGAAGTTGGCGAAGGGTACAACACGCGACTGGCCGGAATTTCCTAATCGTGGCTTTATGCTCGATGTGGGACGCAAGTTCTTTACCCTCGATTACTTGAAGGAGCAAATCAAGGTGCTTTCGTTCTACAAGATGAATGAATTCCAAATCCATCTGAACGACAATGGTTTCCCACAATTCTTCGATAATGATTGGAACAAGACCTACGCTGCCTTCCGATTGGAAAGTGAACGCTTCCCGGGCTTGACCGCCAAGGACGGCTCTTATACCAAGAAGGAGTTTACCGAACTTCAACGCATGGGGATGGAGTATGGTGTGAACATCATTCCCGAAATCGACATCCCGGCACACTCCTTGGCCTTTGCCCACTACAAGCCGGAAATCGGCTCGAAGGAATACGGCATGGACCACCTCGACCTCTATAAAGAAGAAACCTACCGGTTCGTCGATGCCTTGTTGGATGAATACCTCTCTGGAGAAGAACCGGTTTTCATTGGTCCCGATGTGCATATCGGTACGGACGAATACAACAAGAAAGAAGCCGAACAATACCGATATTTTACCGACCGATACTTGAAGTATGTGGCTAGCTATGGCAAGACTCCTCGTATGTGGGGCGGATTGAAATGGCTTCCCGGCAAGACTCCCGTACAAGCGGAAGGAGTGACGGTCAATGCTTGGTCGTTCGACTGGGTGGACCCTGAAGTCTCCATCCAGGAAGGCTACAAGCTCATCAACACTTGCGATACCTATTTATATATTGTGCCGGGAGCCGGCTATTATCGGGAGTTCCTCGACCACCAATGGCTCTACGAGAAGTGGACACCATGGATGATGAACCGCCATCAAACCCTTCCCGTAGGCACTCCGGGGGTATTGGGCGGCATGTTTGCCGTATGGAACGACCAGTGTGGCAACGGCATCTCCGAGCAGGATGTGCATTACCGTTCCTTTCCGGCCATCCAAGTAATGGCCGAACGGATGTGGAAGGGCGACAATCAGCAAGAAGTGCCTTTCAATGAGTTCGAAGCTCTTTGCCAATCCATGCCCGAAGCACCGGGAGTGAATCTCTTGGGAAGAATCGACAAAGAAACCTTATTGGTGAAAGAAGAAGCGACTTTGAACGGAAAGGAAAGCATCGAAACCCCGTTGCAAGAAGTCGGTTATCCTTATACCGTATCCTTCAGCATCTGCCCGGATGCAGACGACCAAAGCATCAGTGGCGTACTTTTCCAAGGGCCTCATTCTACCGTTTACACCAACTGGGAGAATACGGGACGCATCGCCTTCACCCGCGACGGATATGCCTTCTCGTTCGGTTCCTTTGTCTTGCCGAAAGGGGAATGGACGGACATCATGATCAAGGGCGATTGGAAGGGTACTTCGCTTTACATCAACGGAAAGCTTCAGGAACGGCTGGAAGGGCGTAAGAAGCGTGTATACAATCCTAAATATGACCGGTTGGAAAACATGCCTATCCAGGAAACACTTGTCTTCCCGCTTCATCAGATAGGCGATTCCATCAACGGCTTTAAAGGGAAGATAAAGAACGTGAAAGTCCTACAGGAATAGAAAAAATCAATCCTCCAATAGAAACCATCTGTTGGAGGATTTTGTTATTCTACATATCTTTGCATCAGAAAAAGAAAACAATAACTAACTCAATAAAAAAGAAAGATTATGGCAACAAAGTTTTATAAGTGCAACCATTGTGGTAATGTAATTGAAAAGGTAGTAGACAGCAAAGTTCCGGTAGTATGCTGCGGTGAAAAAATGCAGGAACTGATTCCGAATACGGTAGATGCCAGTGGCGAAAAGCACGTTCCGGTAGTGACTCGTCTGGACGATTGTCGCATTAAGGTGGAAGTGGGAAGCGTGGCTCATCCGATGACTCCCGAACATCACATCTCCTTCATCTATGTAGAAACTGAAAACGGTGGCATTCGCGTGAACTTGAAGGACAAACCCGAAGCGGTAGTCTGTGTCTGTCATGACAAGCCTGTAGCTGTGTACGAATACTGCAACCTCCACGGACTGTGGAAAACTGAACTCTAAATATATATAGTTATTATTGATTGGAGAGGGTGTTTCGAAATAAACGCCCTCTTGTTTTTTAGGCACGGATTACACGGATTTCACGGATATAAAGACCGCGTTAATCCGTGTAATCCGTGCCCAAATTAAATTTTCCACACCCTTTATCTTTTGGAGGTAATATCCAAAAACTTGAGTTCCGCTTCCAGCATTTCCAAGCAAGGCATGGAATAGCCTACCGAATGAGCTTCGGCAATGGCATGACTGTACAGATATTCAATCTCCATGGGACGATGGAAATCATAGTCCAACTTCATGGAAGGAGAATATGGAGTCATGTTGAGTGTCATCTCAATCATGCGGTCGGCAAACGAGGCATCGATATTCTTGACCCCAAGAGCTTGTGCAGCACCTATCACTTCGAGCATCTGACGATGAATAAGTCCACGGGTTGCCGGATGAGCCAGAAGTTGGTCGGTCTGGGTATTCAGCGCTACGGTCATCCCATTGAAGGGCATGTTCCACACCGCCTTCTTCCAACGGGCTTCGTGATATTCCACTTCGTATGCCTTGACACCTGCCTGATTGAAATCGGCTATCAACTGCTCCATCACCTGAAGATTCTTACACGAATAGTTTCCGATGTTGATACTTCCATAGCATTGATGGTTCACACGTCCCGGTTCAGTCTTCGACGAACAGATAAAAGCCAAGCCAGCCGCCAGATAGAGTTCCGGGAACTGTTTCTGAAGTTCCGGTTCCGGACCGATGCCGTTCTGGATAAGCAACACCAATGTTTCCTTGTGAAGCAAGGGAGGCAGAAGTTCTTTGAGCAAATGGTTTCGGGTAGTCTTCAGTGCCACAATGACCACATCCGCCCGAGGCATATCTACCGTATCGTGATACACTTGGGGATGATCGAGATGAAAAGACCCGTCGCACGAATCTATCTGCATTCCGTGTAGGTTGACGTACTCATAATCGCTATGAAGCAAGAAGTGAACGTCACATCCGGCATGAGCCAATTTTCCGCCGTAGTAACTTCCTACGGCACCTGTACCGATGATTGCGTATCTCATAAGAATGTTTGTTTTTGTTTTCTAATGGGGCGCAAAGATAGTTTATTTTGCCATAAACTATCTGGAAAATCCCATTTTTTATATGCATTTATGGTTTCTTCTGACTGAACAACCATTTCATGAAATCGGGAAGATTGAAAGCCGGATTCCAGCTTCCATGCGTCACACCCGGAAACTCAATGTATTCTACATCTGCTCCAGCAGCTTTCAAAGCCTTGTAAGCTTGACGGGAACCATTGACAGGAACCACATTGTCAGCATCTCCATGGAAAATACGGAACTTCACTTCCTTTGCAGCTTTCAGACGAGTGGCGTTGACCGTTCCACAAATAGGAATAGCTGCTGCAAAGACTTCTGGAAAACGGATAGTCATATCATACGTTCCCATACCACCCATGGAAATCCCCATGATATAGATTCGTTGTTTATCCACCTGGGGCATGGCCAAATAAGTATCGAGCAACTCTTTCAAGACGGAAAAGAGAGGAGATATAGGCGCATCGAGAGGCATCTTGTCCGGCTCAAAGGAAGACGGACGTTCGGTATATGCCCAATAGCCCGATTCAGGACATTGCGGGAAAAGAACAAATGCTGGATAATTCTCGCGGTTCACCGGATTGAGCCACATTTGGCTCCCGTGAAACAGTTGCTTCTCGTTGTCCGAGCCTCGCTCTCCAGCTCCATGCAAGAAGAGAACCAACGGATATTTCTCACCCGCTTGTTCCACCTCAGGACGCAACAAGCGATAGTTCAACGAATCGCCCGAAGCGGAGACATACACTTTCTTTTCAAACTCATTCTGCCCGTAAACAACACCAAGCAAACTCCAAAATAGGACTAAAAATATCAATGTCTTTTTCATATCCATTTGTCATTAATGATTATTAATGAGGCTAAAGTTACGGATTTTTATGGTATGACGAATAGCTTTTGCAAAGTATTTGGAGATACCTTGATAGAATCTGTCTATCCCCCGATAAAAACCATCTGTTGGAGATGTTTGTTAGTGTATCTATATTTGCATCAGAATTAAAAACCTAATCATTATGACTGTATTATTTAAAGGAATTATTGTGACATTAGTTAGTTCATTCATTACCCCTGGGACAAAGGCTCCAGACTTCAGCTTGGTAAAGAATGACTTGAGTGAATATACCTTGAACGAAAATAAAGGAAAATACGTAGTACTGAATATCTTCCCAAGTTTGGATACCGGTGTTTGTGCCATGTCCGTACGCCGATTCAACGAGATGGCTTCCGAACTTCCCAACACAACGGTTCTCTGCATCTCGAAGGACCTTCCGTTTGCCCAAAGCCGTTTCTGTACGGTAGAAGGCATTGAGAATGTAGTTCCGCTATCTGATTTCCGCAACACCTCTTCATTCGGAGAAGCATACGGAGTCTTGATGAAGGACGGCCCGTTGCAAGGCTTGCTTGCCAGAGCTGTGGTAGTCATCAATCCGCAAGGCGAGGTTGTTTATTCGGAACTTGTACCGGAAATCACCCAAGAACCAAATTACGAAGCTGTATTGAAGGTGATTCCGAAAGCATAACGGCTTAACGCTATTCTTACTAAAGCCATAAGTGGATACGTCTTTTCGACATATCCACTTATTTTTTCCGTTTAACTTCTGGAAGCTCTTGACAAGTAACTTTGGTCAAATCCACCAGCAATTCATGGTCATCCACATTCTCAATATAGAAACAAGGTTTGGCACCCGGATAAGGCAATTGAAGAACAGGAGTACCCAGTAATGCCCTTCCACCTTCCGTGGGTTTGAAAAGCAGTCGGTCATCACACACCATCGCAAAGAATTTTCCATTGCAATAAAGTCCATACTCACCGAACATCTTCTTGAAGGTGATTTCACCGGCACGAGCCATCTGGTCGGCGATGTATTGCACTAAATCGGGGTTGCTTGCCATTATCTTAATACCTCCCAAAAACGTTCCGGCAGATGGATGTTCTCCACTTCCACGGCATCCTTGAACAATGGTGCTATTTCTTCGGGGATGAAGCCCGCAATGCCGCATCCTATTTCCGTTACCAAAAAAGTCAATTCCGGATGCTCCTTGGCGAAGGTGATGAACTCATCGACATACGGACGGATTTCTTCAGGTCCCCCATGCATCGTCGGAATACCATAAGTTTGCCCTTGAAGACCCACTCCTTGTCCCCAAATGGCTCCCCATTTCTTATAAGCTAAATAAGCGGCTCCGCCACCATGCGCCCCTTGCAAGTTGCTCCCGAAGACGAAGATTTCACCCGGACGCAATTCGGTGATTCGATTGGATGTTGTTCTTGTTTCCATAATTTCTTGTTCTTCTTGAGTTTTGAACAAAGATAATGATTATCTTTCATTTCTAACCATTAATAGAAAAAATTCCCTATCTTTGTCCTCGGATGATTAAAAAGAATTCGGATATTGTGATGTAAATAACCGTTTCGGCCAAGTGTTGACGGTTATCCCTTGGAATTCTCAGAAGGGTGTTTCCTTTCTGGGCAAATATTTATATTTATATATTAACGATAAAAAGAACAATTATGAGTAATAATAATCATTCCATCAACGAATTTGATTTCCAATTAATTTGTGAATATTTCTCCAGTACCGACCGACAAGGTCCTGGTAATGAATCCTCTACCTTGAAAGCTTTT
>JAFTTU010000001.1 GCA_017466635.1 Bacteroides sp. | reverse complement strand
ACCTGCCGACCCGCAAGACGACCGCAATGCCATCCTCGAAATCCGTGGTGGTACGGGTGGAGACGAAGCGGCTATCTTTGCCGGTGACCTCTTCCGCATGTACACCAAGTATTGCGAATCTAAGGGTTGGCGCTTGGAAGTATCAAGTGCCAACGAAGGTGCCGCGGGTGGTTTCAAGGAAATCATCTGCTCTGTAACCGGCGAAAAGGTATATGGTACATTGAAATATGAATCGGGCGTGCATCGTGTGCAACGAGTACCTGCCACCGAAACCCAAGGCCGTGTACATACTTCGGCCGCATCTGTAGCCGTTCTTCCCGAAGCAGAGCCTTTCGATGTAGAAATCAACGAAGGCGAAATCAAGTGGGATACATTCCGAAGTGGTGGTGCCGGCGGTCAGAATGTAAACAAGGTTGAATCGGGTGTACGCCTTCGTTACAACTGGAAGAACCCAAATACGGGTGTGGTAGAAGAAATCCTCATCGAATGTACCGAGACACGCGACCAACCGAAAAACAAGGAACGTGCATTGTCCCGTTTGCGTACGTTCATCTACGATAAGGAACATCAGAAGTACATCGACGATATCGCCAGCAAGCGTAAGACCATGGTTTCGACGGGCGACCGTTCGGCCAAGATTCGTACCTACAACTATCCGCAAGGACGAATCACCGACCATCGCATCAACTATACCATCTACAACCTTGGCGCCTTCATGGACGGAGATATCCAAGATTGCATTGACCACTTGATTGTAGCGGAAAATGCGGAACGATTGAAAGAAAGCGAACTCTAGGAGTTATGAGTTTTGAGTTATGAGTTTTAAGTTACCATTCGGATGAAGCAACATAACTCATAACCTACAACTCATAACTTATAACTTATAACTTATAACTCATAACTTATAACTTATAACTCATAACTTAAAATATATCCTATGAACAAACAAGAACTCTTTGAAAACATCAAGAAGAAACAGTCCTTCCTCTGCGTGGGTTTGGATACTGACATCAAGAAAATCCCTGAACATTTGTTGAAGGAAGAAGACCCTATCTTTGCATTCAACAAGGCGATTATCGATGCAACCGCTCCTTATTGTATCGCCTACAAGCCAAACTTGGCATTCTATGAAAGCATGGGCGTAAAGGGTTGGATTGCTTTCGAAAAGACCGTAGAATATATCAAGACCAACTATCCTGACCAATTCATCATTGCGGATGCCAAGCGTGGTGACATCGGCAATACATCGGCCATGTATGCACGCACGTTCTTCGAAGAAATGAACATCGACTCTGTAACCGTCGCTCCTTACATGGGCGAAGACTCAGTGACTCCGTTCTTGACATACGAAGGCAAGTGGGTGATTTTGTTGGCACTCACCAGCAACAAGGGTTCACACGACTTCCAGCTTACCGCTGATACCGAAGGTGAACGCCTCTTCGAAAAGGTGCTTCGCAAGAGCCAGGAATGGGCTAACGATGAAAACATGATGTACGTAGTAGGTGCTACCCAAGGACGCGCCTTCGAAGACATCCGTAAGATTGTTCCTAACCACTTCTTGTTGGTTCCGGGGGTAGGTGCCCAAGGCGGTTCGTTGGAAGAAGTCTGCAAGTATGGCATGAACAGCACTTGTGGCCTCATCGTGAATTCAAGCCGTGCCATCATCTATGCGGACAAGACTGAAAACTTTGCCGTAGTGGCCGGTCAGGAAGCACAGAAGGTGCAAGCTCAGATGGCTGAACAGCTGAAAGCCATTTTGGCATAAGAATAATAAAAATTAGGTTAAACCTCATCTTTGGATGTTCTATTTTTCCGAAGATGAGGTTTTTCCGTATACTCAAGCCACTATAAAGCACAAATAATTGCAAAAAAAGCACGGAGATATAAAAAATTTTTCCGTAATTTGCAAAATAGAAGTGTACTTAGATATCTAAGTAACATTCAGAAAACAAAACTGAAACCAAATAAACATAAAGATTAGAAAGCATCATGGAATTCTCGGCTAAGCAAATTGCAGAATTTATCCAAGGAACAATTGTAGGTGACGAAAATGCAACCGTACATACTTTCGCGAAAATCGAAGAAGGTATTCCGGGAGCGATTTCATTTCTTTCGAATCCGAAATATACTCCCTATATCTACGATACCCAATCAAGTATCGTATTGGTAAATAATGACTTTGTACCTGAAAAGGAAGTGAAGGCAACACTGATTAAAGTGAACAATGCCTACGAAAGTCTGGCCAAGTTGCTCAACTTGTATGAAATGAGCAAACCCAAGAAGACAGGTATTGACCCATTGGCGTACATCGCCCCTACCGCCAAGATTGGTGAAAACGTTTACATTGCACCATTCGCTTGTGTAGGCGACAATGCTGAAATCGGCGACAACACGTCTTTGCATCCACATGCAACCGTAGGAAGCGGCGCTAAAGTAGGTCACGATTGTATCCTCTATCCGCATGTAACCGTATATCACGATTGTCGTGTAGGCAACCATTGTATCCTTCACGCCGGAAGTGTGGTAGGTGCAGACGGTTTCGGTTTTGCTCCATCACCGGAAGGCTATGAAAAGATTCCTCAAATTGGTATTGTTGTTTTGGAAGACAATGTGGAAATCGGAGCCAATACATGTATCGACCGTGCTACTATGGGTGCTACCATTATCCGTAAGGGTGTGAAGCTGGACAACCTGATTCAGATTGCACACAACGTGGAAGTAGGAAGCCACACCGTCATGGCATCGCAAGTAGGCATTGCCGGTTCTACCAAGATAGGCGAATGGTGTATGTTCGGTGGACAAGTGGGTGTTGCAGGCCACATCAAAGTTGGCAATAAAGTAAACATGGGTGCCCAATCGGGTGTTCATAGCAGCATCAAGGATGGAGAAGCCTTGATTGGTACTCCACCTATGCCACTCAAAGGCTATTTCAAATCATCAGCCGTATTCCGCAAATTGCCAGAAATGTATCTGGAGCTGAACAGTTTGAAGAAAGAAATTGAAGAACTAAAAAAACAATTAAATAAATAAACCCATGTTGAAACAGAAAACGTTAGGAGGTAGCTTTTCATTGAATGGAAAGGGACTCCACACCGGAGTAAACTTGACGGTGACCTTCAATCCGGCACCGGACAATCACGGGTATAAGATTCAACGAATCGATTTGGAAGGACAACCAATCATCGACGCGGTAGCCGAAAACGTTGGCGAAACTACCCGCGGAACGGTATTGGTTAAGAACGGTATAAAAGTAAGCACCATCGAACATGCCATGGCTGCCCTTTATGCAGCTGGCATCGACAACTGTTTGATTCAAGTAAATGGTCCGGAATTCCCTATTCTGGACGGTAGTGCCAAGCACTATGTAGCAGCTATCAAGCGTGTAGGTATCACCGAACAGACCGCCGTGAAGGACTACTACATCATCAAGTCCAAGATTGAGTTCAGAGACGAAGCTACCGGCTCATCCATCATCGTATTGCCAGACGAAAGCTTCAGTGTCAATGCATTGATTTCATACGACTCAAAAATTCTCTTCAACCAATTTGCAACCTTGGAAGACATGGACAAGTTCCCTGAAGAAATTGCTTCGGCACGTACCTTTGTCTTCGTTCGCGAAATTGAGCCATTGTTGAGCCATGGATTGATTAAAGGTGGTGACTTGGACAATGCCATCGTGATTTACGAACGTCAGATGTCGCAAGAAAGCTACGACAAGTTGGCCGACGTAATGGGTGTTCCTCACATGGATGCTACCCAATTGGGATACATCAACCACATTCCATTGGTATGGGACAACGAACCGGCACGCCACAAACTGCTCGACATCATCGGTGACTTGGCTTTGATTGGCAAGCCTATCAAGGGCCGCATCATCGCAACCCGTCCGGGACATACCATCAACAACAAGTTTGCCCGTACCATCCGCAAGGAAATCAAGTTGCATGAAATTCAGGCACCGGTATACAATTGCAATGAAGCACCTGTCATGGACGTAAACCGCATCCGTCAGTTGCTTCCTCACCGCTACCCATTTGCCTTGATTGACAAGGTCATCGAAATTGGAGCCAACTACATTGTAGGTATCAAGAACGTAACCATCAACGAGCCGTTCTTCCAAGGACACTTCCCTGAAGAGCCGGTGATGCCGGGTGTATTGCAAATTGAAGCCATGGCACAATGCGGCGGCTTGCTCGTATTGAATTCGGTAGACGACCCGGACAAGTATTCCACCTATTTCTTGAAGATAGACGGAGTGAAGTTCCGCCAGAAGGTAGTACCGGGCGATACGCTCATTTTCCGTGTGGAATTGTTGGCACCTATCCGCCGAGGCATCTCTTCCATGAAGGGCTATGTATTCGTAGGCGAAAAGGCGGTTTGTGAAGCGGAATTTACTGCACAAATAGTGAAAAACAAATAAAAGAGTTCTGAGTTTTGAGTTATGAGTTATGAATTCATGACTCATAACTCAAAACTCAGAACTTATAACTCATAACTCAAATAAATATGATTAGTCCATTAGCATATATCCATCCCGAAGCAAAAATCGGCGAGAATGTAGAAATTGGTCCGTTTGTATTCATCGACAAGAACGTGGTCATTGGCGACAACAATGTCATCATGCCGAATGTAAACATCTTGTATGGCTCACGCATCGGTAATGGTAACCGCATCTTCCCGGGCGCAGTAATTGGTGCCATTCCACAAGACTTGAAGTTCAAGGGTGAAGAAACAACAGCCGAAGTGGGCGACAACAACACCATCCGCGAGAATGTAACCATCAACCGTGGTACCGCCGCCAAGTGGAAAACGGTAGTAGGTAACAACAACTTGTTGATGGAAGGTGTACACGTGGCACACGATGCTATCGTAGGCAATGGTTGTATCATCGGTAACTCGACCAAAATGGCGGGTGAAATCATCATCGACGACAATGCCATCATCAGTGCTTCCGTATTGATGCACCAGTTCTGCCGTGTAGGTGGTTATACCATGGTACAAGGTGGTTCCCGTTCCAGCAAGGACATTCCTCCATACATCATTGCCGGCCGTGAACCGATTGCCTATTGTGGTTTGAACCTCGTGGGCTTGCGCCGTCGTGGTTTCTCTAATGAACTGATTGAAAACATCCACAACGCTTACCGCATCATCTATCAAAGCGGCAAGAATGTTTCGGATGCATTGAAACAAATACGTGAAGAAATCCCAATGACACCGGAAATCGAATACATCGTATCCTTCATTGAAAACTCTCAACGTGGTATCATCAGATAATAAATAAGACTATGGTTTATAGATTTACCATCATCTCTGACGAAGTGGATGATTTCATCAGAGAAATTCAGATTGATTCAGAAGCTACTTTCTTCGAATTGCACGAAGCAATCCTGAAAGCCGCTAAATATAACAACGACCAGATGACTTCCTTCTTCATCTGCGACGAAGATTGGGAAAAGGAACAGGAAATCACTTTGGAAGACATGGGCACCAGCTCGGACGAAGACAGCTACATCATGAGCGAAACTCGCTTGAGCGAATTGTTGGAAGACGAAAAGCAGAAGATGCTTTATGTATTCGACCCATTGACCGAACGTGTATTCTTCATCGAATTGTCTGAAATCATTTATGGCAAGGACATCGAAAAGGCCGTATGCACCCGCAAGGAAGGTCTAGCCCCGAAACAAACCGTCGACTTTGATGAAATGTTGGCCGCTAGCGGAACCAACCTCGACTTGGACGAAAACTTCTATGGTGACCAAGACTTCGATATGGAAGACTTCGACCCGGAAGGTTTTGACATGGGAGGCGGCTCTGTAGATCCTTATAGTCAAGATTATTAATTATTAATATAGGCACGGATTACACGGATTAACACGGTTCTTTGTGTATGTTTTCATCCACACTAATCCGTGAAATCCGTGTAATCCGTGCCTAATTTTATACTATGTCACACACCCTCATCGTCCTTATCGGTCCTACAGGAGTGGGAAAAACCGAACTCAGCCTTTCCATTGCCGAACACTTCAACACTAGCATCGTGTCTTCGGATTCCAGACAATTGTATGCCGACTTGAAGATAGGTACGGCTGCTCCTACCCCCGACCAACTTGATCGAGTTCCCCATCACTTTGTGGGCACACTGAAGCTCACCGATTATTATAGTGCCGCCCAATACGAAGCCGAAGTCATGGAGAAGTTGGAAAAACTATTCCAACATAATGATGTCGTGGTATTGACGGGAGGTTCGATGATGTATGTAGATGCCATCTGCAAAGGCATTGACGATATCCCTACCGTGGACAAGGAAACCCGCGAGCTGATGATTCAACGATACGAAGAAGAAGGCTTGGAAAAGCTTTGCGCTGAACTGAAACTACTCGACCCGGAGTATTATCAGATAGTGGACTTGAAGAACCCCAAGCGAGTGATTCATGCCCTCGAAATCTGTTACATGACAGGAAAGACTTATACTTCCTTCCGTACTCGAAGCACCAAGGAACGTCCTTTCCGCATCATCAAAATCGGCTTGACCAGAGACCGGGAAGAACTCTACGACCGCATCAACCGACGGGTAGACATGATGATGGAAGAAGGTTTGCTGGAAGAAGCAAAGAGTGTTTACGAATACAAACATCTGAATTCCCTGAATACCGTAGGCTATAAGGAGATGTTCATGTACCTGGACGGAGAATGGACACTTGACTTTGCCATCGAGAAAATCAAACAGAACTCACGCATCTACTCACGCAAGCAGATGACATGGTTCAAACGGGATACGGACATCACTTGGTTTCATCCGGACCAGAAAGAAGAAATAATGAATCATATAAAGAACCTACTATCATGAAGAAACTCTTTACCCTCTTAATGGTGGCCTTGATTTGCATCGGCGCATCGGCACAGATAGCGCAGAATGCCTACAACCAATGGCACCAAAACAAGTTTTCGATGTTTATCCACTTCGGGCTTTACTCGGTCTATGGTGGTGTATATAATGGTAAGCCCGTGACTTTCGGATATAGTGAACAAATCCAGTCCTTCGCCGGTATTTTCAGCGATTGGTATGGCGATACGGCGTTGGAGTTCGACCCGGTGAAGTTCAATGCCGATGAGATTGTGGCATTGGCCAAGGAGGCAGGTATGCGTTCCATCGTCATCACCACCAAGCATCATGACGGGTTCTGCATGTTCAAGACCGCAACCACTGACTACAACTCGGTAGATGCCACTCCTTCCAAGCGCGACTATGTGAAGGAGCTTTCCGATGCTTGCCGCCGGGGAGGTATCAACTTCGCGATCTACTTCTCGCTCATCGACTGGCATTTCCCTCATGCTTATCCTATTTCCAGCCATAATTGCGACTTCATCACTCCGCAACACCACGAGTTTACCAAGGCTCAGGTAACTGAACTCTTGACCAACTATGGTCCGGTATCGGAATTGTGGTTCGACATGGGTTCCAACCGTCCGGAACAGAGCAAGGAATTGTACGAACTCGTTCACAAGCTCCAACCGAATTGTATGGTGAGCGGACGCTTGGGTAATGGTTGGTATGACTTTGCCGTGATGGCGGACAACAAGTATCCGGAAGGTGCCCTCCAAGCTCCTTGGCAATCGGCTGCTTCCATGTTCGATGAAACATGGTCGTACCGCTCTTGGCAAAAAAGAGGCGACAAGCACGAAAAGGCGATGGAAAAGCTCCGTAGCCTCATCAATGTGGTTTCACACGGCGGTAACTTCTTGTTGAACATCGGTCCTCGTGGCGATGGTTCGGTCGTAGAATTCGAAAGTGATGTATTGAAGGAAATCGGTGCTTGGTTGAAGCAGAACGGTGAAGCCATCTACGGAACCGAAGCATCTCCTTTCCGTGAGAATTTCGCATGGGGAACATCCACTCGCAAGGGCAACAAGCTTTACTTGATTCTTTCGGGGGAATATCCTACCAATGGTACCATCGAATTGAGCTTGCCGGGATATAAATTGCAAGAATCCAAGGGTATCTTGACATCAGCCCAAATGAAGGGTAGTAAGTTGATGGTATCTTTACCTCAGAAAGCGTATAACGACCAGACGATTCAAGTGGTAGAACTGACTTTCGACCGTGAGGTCATGCCACAAACCAATGCCAATAGTGTCCGTACGGCCAATTATAGCTACGATTGCTTCGACTACTATAGCAATTATCGGAGTACCGTAAGTTATGAATGGGCATTGAAGAAGAACACCAAGAAGGTGGAACTGACTTATACACCGGAGGAATTGGGCGATGAAATTACCTTGAATGACCAACTCGTGAAGTTGGAAGGTGGCAAGGCAATTACCTTGCAGGTAGACCCGAAAACACAATGGGGCAAGCAATACATCTGTGGCCCGGAATTCAACCTCTTCGACCGTGCGTCTACCATCGAAGCTAGCTTGGAAAAGACGCCTCTCCGCAAGAAAGGTGGTGCATGGAAGGAAGTGACCGAAGAAAAGATTACGCTTCCGGTGAACTTGATTGAGGATTATTACATGATGCAGATGGTGGAATCGCCAAAAGCTCAGGATATCTTATTGGATGTTGCGGCCGGCAATGCCGTTGAATTGTTTGTGAATGGTGTTTCGGTGATGAAGCATCTCAATCCGTATCGTTGCAAATATCGTGAAGAAAAGGTGTTGGTTCATCTTGAAAAAGGAACGAATGTGATTGTGCTTCGTGCTTACAATCGTTTCGAAAAGGAGACTTCACTCTTGCTTCGCCCTTCTGTTGAGCAAATGATTTATAAGCAGACCGTTTCCTTGGATGCTCCTGCTGATCGGGTGAAGGTTCGCCGTACCAGATTGGCTACTCAACATACGGATACGGAGTTACATAATCTTCGTGTGAAGTGATTTTCTTTTTTCTTTTGTCCGCACAAAAGAAAAAGGAAACAAAAAAGAAAAAGCGCCGGCTCCCGTTCCAGAGCTAAAAAATGGAGGATTTCCCTAAACGAAAAGAACTCGCTTCGCTCAAACAGCTTTTCGTTCTTCACGGGAAATCCTCCATTTTTCTTCACGCTCTTCCACTAAATGCCGGAATGTTACATGTTACATTGTTACAATGTTACAGAATTCGCTTCTTGAACTTTTTTATTTTTTTCGCTTTTTGATGTAACGTTTTCCCTATCTTTGGTGTCATGTTAGTGTAATGGAACAACATAAATTTGAAATAGAGGCAAAACGGATGCGGCCTGCCTTGTTGAGAATGGCAACGCACTACACGGAAGACACGGACGAAGCGGAGGATGTGGTTCAGGAAACTTTACTTAAACTCTGGTTCCTTCGCGACAGGCTTTCCCAATACCGGAATGTGGAGGCACTGGCTTTGGTCATCACCAAGCATCTCTGCATCAACCGGAAGAGGGGAAAACATCTGGTCACGGTGCCGTTGGAGGAAGGGCTGACCATCATCGGCGAGCAGAGTCCCGAACGGAGGCTCATGGACGTGGAAAGGATGCAGGAACTTCTGGAACTGATAGCTACCCTCCCCGACCTCCAGCAATCCATCCTGAAGATGAAACACATCGAGGGATTCGAAGTGGAGGAAATCGCACGCATCACGGGAAGTACGGCGATAGCTGTGCGAACCAATCTGTCGAGAGCAAGAAAAAAAGTACGTGAACAATTCATGAGGAGAAACAAGGAATGGAAATAACGAACAAGAACATCGAGGAATACATCCAGCGTTTCATGGAAGGTGAAACGACGAATGCCGAGGAGCAAGCCATCTATCGCTTCTTCCACACCAATGAGGTGCCCGAGCATCTGAAACCTTATACCGACATGTTCACTTGGTATGAAGAAGGAATGCCCGAAGAAAAACTCCCTACCCCCCAAGCACGTCCACTCTGGAAACGCATTCCGTTGGAGCTATGGAGCATGGGAATAGCCGCCATGTTGGTTATAGGCATCGGTCTGGGCATCGTACTCTCCTTCGGCGATTCTACCAACGAAGAATGGTCGTGCTACGAAGGAAGCTACGTGGAAGTAAACGGCAAGCGCATCACCGATGTAAAAGCCATCATGCCCATCATTCTTGAAACCTTGGCCGAAGCGGAGGCGATAGAAAAAGGCATCGAAGAACGGTTGGCCGAAATCCAACGCACGGAAGAAGAAATTGAGAAAAGAGAAGAAATCGTATTGACAAACAATTTTTAAATAAGAAACCATGAAAGCAAATAGTATTTTGAAATGTATCATGCTGGCTCTATTCATCGGTATGAACATCCCATCGGTGATGGCACAAAAGAACATCGACAAGTTGTTGGAAGAAATCGAGAAACGCGATGACGCATCAGTCAACTCGGTCACCAAGCGCGACCCGAAGACTCGCAAGATTACCAGTGTCGTGAAGTCGTTCAGCCTGCCTTCGGATGCCAAGATGACGCAACGTTTGATTGAGGCTTTTGAAAAAGATGAAGAATATACCATTACGGCCATCAAGGATATACCAAGAGGTAGAAAAGCAGCAACTAGAGCCAATTTCACTTTCATTTTCCAAAAGGGCAACGAGAAGCGTACCTATACATTTAATGCCAACCAACAGAAAATCAACCTTTCTGTCATCATCAAGCAAGGTAGGTCAGGCGATATAGATGCTTCCGACATCTCCCTCTATTTCAACAACGGCATGGATTTCGAAATCCCAACCATGAACAAAGAGCAAATAAAGGAACTACAAAAGTCCATCCAGAAATCCTTGAAAGGGCTGAAAATGAAGAACATCAGCCAACTGAACTTTGACAAGCTAGGTTGCACTATAACAGCAGACGAATTGGAAGTCAGCCTTTAAGAATATACGCAAACACAAAATAATCCTATACGCACCCATGAAAAGACGTATCATCCTATTGCCACAAGATGATACGTCTATATAATGATATGTAATCGTATCATTTAGGTAATCTCGATCCTCCTTCAAGCACATAAGGGCTTACCAGAAGCTCTTCCAATTTT
>JAFTTU010000098.1 GCA_017466635.1 Bacteroides sp. | reverse complement strand
GGTCTTGGTGTACATTTCCCAACCCATCGGACAGCAAAGCTGACCTACCTTTTCTTCTACCGTCATGCGCTCCATCAAGTCCTTGATACGTTCTTCAATCGGAGCGTTGGCTTGCTTATACAGCGGTTGCTGTGCCACTGCGTGCCCTGCACAGAGCAGCAGGGCAGCAGCGAATACATGTCTCATCTTCATGGTTTATTTCTTGATTTTAAATTGCATAGCAATCGGTTCGTTCTTCAAGCCCTTCGGCAAAGTAACGATAACCTTTCCGTCCTTCACCTTAGTCTTGGCATTCTTGTTGATGTTCAACACCTTTACCTTACCCTTTGGAATATTCACGGTCCATTCAATGGTTTCAGGAACGGTTTCACCATCGGCTACAGTATAGATAGCATAGAGTGTTTCACCATCCTTATCGGCTGTGAACCACACATTACCGTCGTTGTAATGCGGAGTGATGCGGGTGTTATAGATAGCCTGACCGTTCTGACGCAACCAGTTACCCACTTCGTGCAAACGTTCTACAATCGGTTGTTCGATGATACCATCAGCTGTAGGGCCTACGCCGAGGAGGAAGCAACCACCCTTCGCACAAATTTCAGCCAAGAGATTGACTACGGTCTGAGGTGACTTATAAGGAGCGTTAGGCACCCAACCCCAGTCATGGCTCAAAGTGATACAGCTTTCCCATGGATAATCCAACTGTGTAGCCGGGATACCACGTTCCGGAGTTTGGTAGTTTTCGTTCTTGCCACGGATACTGCGGTCAACTGAGATCAAACCAGGATGTTGCTTGCGAGCCTTTTCCAATACACGGTCCAAGTTCACCTGTTCGCCGGTCACCCAACCACCATCCAACCACAAGATATCAAAGTGACCATAGTTGGACATCAATTCGTTCAATTGGTTTTCGGTATAAGTTTGATAGTTTTTCCACCATTCCGGCTTCTTCTTGATGTCATAGTTGTGATGACGGTTCGGAGTAGCATAATACGGGTTCCAATACCATTCGCAATGCCAGTCAGGCTTAGAGAAATAGCAACCCATCATGAAACCTTTCTTACGGAAGGCATCCCATACATGATAGGCTACGTCCTTGCGAGGATTATCCTTGAACGGCCCATTAGCAATGGAGAAATCGGTATACTTTGAATCGAATGTACAGAAACCATCATGATGCTTACTAGTGAAGAGCATGTACTTCATACCGGCATCTTCCATTACTTCTGCCCATTGTTCCGGATTGAAGTTTACCGGATTCAACTTGTCCTTCAAGCCGAAGTACCACTTCTTGTATTCCACGTACGGAAGATTTTCCTTACGGCTGATCCAATCCACATCTTCCGAACAGATAGACCATGATTCCACGATACCCGGAACCGAGTAAAGTCCCCAATGGAACAATACACCAAACTTCAAGTCTTGCCACTTGTCCAGCTTTTCCAACACTTGTGGGTCAGTAGGCCATACATAATCCGTAGCCTTCGACTGTTCGTGTACGAAGCCCTGCACCTGCTGTGCATTCATATTGAGAGCCAAGGCAGCACCTGCCAAGCATCCTACTATCTTTTTCCAGTTTTTCATAATCTTCTGTTACTTCTTAATGTTAAACTTCAAAGCCACCGGTTCGTTCTTCAAACCTCTCGGCAATTTCACTGTTACCTTACCATCCTTGCAAGTGTAGCTTACCGGACGGTTGCCTTTCAGGAGTGTCATGCGGCCTACCGGTTCGTTGCCTTCCCATTCAATGGTAGCCGGGAGTGTTTCATCATCTGCCAATGCATAGATAGCATACAAGGTCTTTCCGTTCTTGTCTGCTGTGAACCAAGTCTTGCCTGTATTGTAGTTCGGAGTGATGCGGGTGTTATAGATAGCCTGACCATTGGCCTTCATCCATACACCGACTTCCTTCAAGATAGCTTCCACTTCCGGCTGAATCAAACCCTTCGGAGTAGGACCAACACCAAGAGCCAAAGAACCACCCTTTGCACAGATTTCGGCCAACATACCTACAACGGTACGAGCACTCTTGAACTTCACGTTAGGAATGTAACCCCATGCGTGGCTCAAGGTGATACAGCTTTCCCATGGATGGTTCAACTGCGTTTCAGGAATACCGCGTTCCGGAGTCTGGTAGTTTTCGTTGCGACCCTTGATGGCACGGTCAACCGAAATCAAACCCGGTTGGGTAGTGCTGCGTACTTCGGCCAAGAGCTTGTCCAAATGTACATCTTCACCTCTTACCCAACCACCATCGAGCCAAAGGATATCGAAGCTACCGTATTCGGTCATCAACTCCTTCAACTGGTTGTAAGTGAAGTCCTGATAATTCTTCCACCAATCCGGATGACGTTCCTTCTTGTAGTTGATATGACGGTGCGGAGTATCAAATTCCGGACTCCAGAACCATTCGCAATGCCAGTCAGGCTTCGAGAAGTAACAACCCATCATGAAGTTCTTCTTGCGGAATGCATCCCATACGTGACGGGCTACGTCCTTACGAGGATCGTTCTTGAACGGACCGTTGGCGATAGAATAGTCAGTATATTTCGAATCGAACATACAGAAACCATCGTGGTGCTTGGTGGTGAAAATCATGTACTTCATACCGGCTTCATCCATGATGCGTGCCCACTGGTCCGGGTCAAAGTCTGTCGGATTGAATTCATCAATCAATCCCCAATACCACTTCTTGAAATCATAATAATTCGGAATCCAGCGTACCAACCAGTCTTCCGAGCAAAGTTCCCAAGACTCTACAACACCAGCCTGCGAATAAAGTCCCCAGTGGAACAATACCCCGAACTTCTGATCTTGCCACTTGTCGAGTTTTTCCAACACGGCCTTATCAGTAGGCCATTCATAGGAGTCCGAACGTCCGTGTACGAAACTGTTCTCCTCCTCTCTCTGTGCATTCACATTCAGACTTAGCGCCAACCCGAACAGCGATGCAACTAAAGTTTTCATCATTTTCATAAAATAGATCTATTTATTGTTATTAATTTCTTCCAACCATTGCAAATTGAAGCGATAGTGAATCCGACTGCTCAAGATATGAATCACGTTATCCGGCGATTGAGTTCCTGCCAAATATCCACGCGGTTCTGCATGAGTGGCATCCATATCAAAATATCCGGTCCATGCACCACCGTTAAGATGACGCTGCTTACCATCTGTCAACAACCGTTTCACCGGCCATGTCTT
>JAFTTU010000197.1 GCA_017466635.1 Bacteroides sp. | reverse complement strand
GGTATGCAGCTTCGTGATACGATGGGCGACTTCCTGTTCGGTATTCCGGGCTGGATATGCTTCGGCTTGATTTTTGTGGCAGGCCATGGTCTGAACATAGCTCTCTCATGCTTGAGCGGTTATGTACACTCCATTCGTCTGACCTTTGTGGAATACTTCAAGAATTCCGGTTATGATGGTAAGGGTACAGCATACAAGCCTTTCTCATCAAACAAGAAAAACGATTAATAAACAAATAGAATTAATAACAAACTAAAAAATTATAACATTATGGATTTCAATCTTTTATTAGGTTATTTGGGCTTGGGCTTGATGCTTGCCCTCGCTGGTATTGGTAGCTGCTATGGTACTACAATTGCAGGTAATGCTGCTGAAGGTGCTTTGAAGAAGGACCCTTCTAAGTCTGCCGGTTACATGATTCTTTCAGCGATGCCTGCTTCTCAGGGTCTCTATGGTTTTGTGGCTTTCATGACTGCTGAAACAGTAAGTGCTGCTAATGGCTTGCAGATGTTCGGTATGGGCTTGTGTGTAGGTTTGGTATTCTTGTTCTCTGCCATCCGTCAGGGTCAGCTTTGTGCCAACGGTATTGCCGGTATGGCTCAGGGTCACGACGTGCAGACTAACACCATGATTTACGCTGCGCTTCCTGAATTCTACGCAATCCTTGCATTGGTTGCTACATTCTTGATTTAATAATTAGCGAAGTAATTTGTATGGCGGATGCATTGGGCATAATCCCAATGCATCCGCTTTCTTTCTCTTGTCTTGTAATTATGCTTCTTTTCTTGCAAATTTCCATAAATATCAAAATGTAAGTAATAAAAAGAAAGAAGAAGGAAAAATACCGAAAGATTTACAGATTTCTTTGCAATAAAGCCTCGAAAAACTTTATTATGTCACTGAATTTGTGTACCTTTGCACTCGAATTAAGAATTAGGTATTAAAATTCATGGCGAAAGAATTGTTAACCCCAGATTATATCTTCGAATCAAGTTGGGAAGTATGCAACAAGGTAGGGGGTATATATACAGTCTTGTCCACCCGGGCAAAGACTTTGCATGACGTATACAAGGATAAGCTTTTCTTTATTGGCCCGGACTTTTGGGTAGGAAAGGAAAATCCTTTGTTTATCGAGAGTGATAATTTGTGTGTCGCATGGAAAGAACATGCGTTGAAGAACGACGGCTTGAAGATTCGTATCGGTCGTTGGAACATTCCTGGAGAACCTATCGTATTCTTGGTTGATTTCTTCCCTTTCTTTGCAGAAAAGGATGCCATTTATGGCAAGATGTGGGAAGATTTCCGTGTGGATTCTCTTCACGCATACGGTGACTATGATGAAGCATCCATGTTCTCATACGCAGCAGGTAAAGTTGTAGAAAGTTTTTACCGCTTTAACCTCACTGAGAATGATAAAGTAATTTACCAAGCTCATGAGTGGATGACTGGTCTAGGTGCTTTGTACGTGCAGAAAGCTGTTCCACAAGTAGCAACAATCTTTACAACTCACGCTACATCCATCGGTCGTTCAATCGCTGGTAACAATAAGCCTCTTTATGATTATCTTTTTGCTTACAACGGTGACCAAATGGCACGCGAATTGAACATGGAGGCCAAGCATTCCATCGAAAAGCAAACTGCACACCATGTAGACTGCTTCACTACCGTAAGTGAAATCACTAATAACGAATGTAAGGAATTGTTGGATAAGCCGGCAGACGTTGTCTTGATGAACGGTTTCGAAGACGACTTCGTTCCACAAGGACGTGCCTTCGCTCCGAAGCGCAAGAAAGCCCGTGCTGCTTTGTTGAACTTGGCGAACAAGTTGCTCGGTACTTCATTGGGTGATGATACCTTGATTATCGGTACCAGCGGTCGCTACGAATTCAAGAACAAGGGTATCAACGTATACTTGGAAGCATTGAACCGTTTGACTCGCGACAAGAATTTGAAGAAGGAAGTGCTTGCATTCATCAAGGTTCCAAGTTGGGTAGGCGAACCTCGTCAGGACTTGTTGGAACGTTTGCAGAGCAAGGAGCAATTCGATACTCCGTTGGACTGTCCTTTCATTACACACTGGTTGCATAACATGAGTCACGACCAAGTGCTCGATATGTTGAAATATATGGGCATGTCCAATGCCAAGGATTCAAAGGTAAAGGTAATCTTTATTCCTTGCTACATGGATGGAAAGGACGGCATCATGGACATCACTTACTACGACTTGGTATTGGGTAATGACTTGACCGTTTATCCTTCTTACTATGAGCCATGGGGCTATACGCCGTTGGAAAGTGTGGCATTCCACGTACCGGCAATCACTACCGACTTGGCTGGTTTCGGCTTGTGGGTAAATTCATTGAAGGGTGGTTATGCAGAGCTCAAGGATGGTGTAAAGGTTATTCACCGTTCAGACTACAATTATTCGGAAGTGGCGGATGCCATCAAGGATACAATTTCTGAGTTCTCGGCCTTGAAGGATACCGAAATCAAGAAAATCCGTAAGAATGCAGCCGACATTTCTGAAAAGGCTTTGTGGAAGCACTTCATCAAATACTATTACGAAGCATACGATGTGGCGCTCCGTAATGCACAAAAGAGACTTTTGAATAGATAAGAATCAATTATTAATTATAATTTAGAGACATGAAAATCAAAATTAGTAATGCAAATGTTCCTGCTTGGAAGGACGTTACAGTAAAATCACGCATTCCGGCAGAATTGAAGAAGTTGGAAGAGATGGCTCGTAACATCTGGTGGGCTTGGAACAACGAAGCAACTGACTTGTTTAAGGACCTTGATCCAGTATTGTGGAAGGAAGCTGGACAGAACCCGGTTGTTCTGTTGGAACGCTTGAGCTATGAAAAGCTGGAAGCTTTGGCTGCAGACAAGACTATTCTTAAGCGCATGAACGATGTATACGCTAAGTTCCGCGCATACATGGATGTGAAGCCAGATGCTAACCGTCCGTCGGTAGCTTATTTCTGTATGGAATATGGTTTGACACATGTTTTGAAAATCTACTCTGGTGGTTTGGGTATCTTGGCCGGTGACTACATGAAGGAAGCATCAGACAGCAACGTTGATATGTGTGGTGTAGGTTTCTTGTATCGCTACGGTTATTTCGCACAGAGCCTCGCTATGGACGGCCAGCAGATTGCCAACTACGATGCACAGAACTTCGGTAGCTTGCCAATCGACCGTGTAATGGATGAAAACG
>JAFTTU010000196.1 GCA_017466635.1 Bacteroides sp. | reverse complement strand
TGCGTACGAAGTTGCATTACAAGACTTTCCAATTCCCGGACGGAGAGGAATACGAATTGTGCTATCCGGAATATGAAATCCATGAATGGTATGCCGACAGCATTGCACCCGAAGACTTGTTCTGTACGGTACGTATTCCGTTGCGTCATGTGGGGATGGGACAGATGATGGCCATCGACCCGAAAGAAATAGAAACATTGGCTGCCCGTAGTAATTATCCTGAATATGGTATCAGCGGACGGGCTAATTACATCAATGAACGTGGAGTGTTGAGCTTGGGACTCTCAGGCAACAAGGCCCAACATGCCGACTTGACCGTGGAACTAGGATTCTCCAGCGATATGGGTGTGACCAACAGCCGTTATCCGGAGGAAATCTGTGAAGGACAAAGCCAGATGCAGGGAGGTAGTATGATGGGACTTTCTTACGACCAATTGGATATTTCCACTGAAGATATGGAGGATGTGGACCTTTATATGCAAGCATTGGGTGTACCGGCCAGACGAAATGTGAACAACAAGACCGTGAAGCGTGGGGAAGAAATGTTCTATCAGGCGAAATGTCACCTTTGCCACGTCACTACGTTGCATACCAAGCCTCGTGGTTCGACCTTGTTGAATGGAACGGGGTTGCCATGGTTGGGAAGCCAGACCATCCATCCGTATTCGGATTTCCTGTTGCATGATATGGGTTCAGAAATTATGGGTGTTGGTTTGAACGACAACTACGTGAGTGGATTGGCTCGTGGAAATGAATGGCGAACCACTCCGTTATGGGGTATAGGTTTGCAGGAAAAGGTGAACGGACATACGTATTTCTTGCACGACGGGCGTGCCCGCAATTTATTGGAAGCCATCATGTGGCACGGTGGCGAAGGAGAAGCCTCGAAGAATCTATTCCGTGATATGCCGAAGGAAGACCGCGATGCATTAATAAAATTTTTGGAGAGTTTGTAAATCAGATAAAAAGCATTCAAATATCAAATATGAAAAAGATAATACTTTCTGCCATGTTCGCTTCTTGTACAATGGGAGCCATGGCACAATACGAAGCCGATACTGAGAATGGGGTGGTATCATTGGCCGGACGTGAAGGCTTTGCCATCGAAACAAAGAAGGGTGATTTTGTTTTCAAACCGTATCTTTTGGTACAGACGGCCGCCAACTTCCGTTGGTACGATGATGAAGGCTTGGACAAGGCCTATAATCAGGATAATGTGGCCAATTCGGGCTTCTCCATTCCTTATGCTGTACTTGGTTTTACGGGAAAGGCATTTGGACGGGTTACTTTCAATCTTTGCATGAATGCGGCTGCTTCGGGTGGTGCCTTGTTGCAACAGGCTTGGTTTGATGTTCAGTTCAATAAAGCGATGGCGTTGCGTGTAGGTAAGTTCAAGACTCCGTTCAGCCATGCGTATCTCACTACTTTGGGGGAAACGTTGATGCCTGTATTGCCTACATCCTTGACTTCATCGGTCATCTTGCCTCATTCCTTGAATGCAGTGACTCCAACGGTAGGTACAGGATTCGACCTTGGAGTAGAACTTCACGGGATGTTGTCCGACAAGTTCGGTTATCAAGTGGGTTTGTGGAACGGTACGGGTGCCGGGGTCAATGGAGCGACCAAAACGTTCAGTGACGATTGGCACATCCCTTCATTGCTCTATGCCGGCCGGTTGACTTTCATGCCGAAGGGGATTATGCCTTCCACACAAGGTAATCCGAACCGCTTGAACGAAGACAAGTGGATGTTGGGTGTATCTGCTTCGATGAATGTGGAGAGTGAAAGCGAAAGTACCAATGACTTCCGTGCCGGTTTGGAATTCGCGATGTTGAAGAACAAGCTTTATTTGGCTGCTGAGGTCTATTATATGAATGTCGGTTTTACGGACCGTCAGAAGATAGACGAGACTTACAACTATCTGGGCGGTTATGTACAGGGAGGCTATTTTGTGGCTCCCCGTTTGCAGGCTGCTCTCCGTTATGATTTCTTCAACCGTAACGGTATGGATACCGACGGATTCCTGAACATGCCGGCCATCGGGTTCAACTATTTCTTTAAAGGTTGTAACCTGAAGCTCCAGGCCATGTACCAGTACATCGGTCGTACGGGTCACGAAACCCAATTGGACCGTGATAATGATAACTTGGGATTGGCTACCCATACCGGTGTGGTTCAGTTGCAATATTCTTTTTAATAAGAAAGGAAAATGTGTATGAAAAAGATTGTAGCTTTGGCAATCCTGTTGACCGTCTTGCTGTTCTCCTCTTGCGACGATGGCCGTATCTATGAAGAGGTAGTCGCTATTCCGGAGGAAGGAAGGGTGGTGAAACTAACCGGAAAGCTGACCGGAGCGGAAAATTGGTCTTCGGGTTACAATGTGGTGGTAGCTGGATTCGACGATACGAAGGAATACGCCATTATCACCAAGGCCATTCCGGCCGACGAATGTCGGGAAGTGGTGCTTTCTGGCATCAGTGATGAAGTAACCCGTATCGAATTGTGTGTGGTCAACCGATTGCGTAAGCGTATCTTGAGCTACGAAACATTCGACTGTCCTGTAACGGCAGATACCATTCGATTGGATGCCGGAACGAAAGATGTGGGCATGTATGCTTCGTTGCAAAGCCAGTTGTTCAATACGACTTGCGCCAATTGTCATGGGGCGAGTACGCATGCGGCAGCAGGACTTTATCTCACCGAAGGAAAGAGTTATGATGCTTTGGTTAACCAACCCTCTGTAAAGGTGACCGATAAGCTGTTGGTCAGTCCGGGAGATGCTGACGGAAGCGTTTTGTATCAGACTTTGGCAACCAACATCAGTACTGCATGGAATTATGATCATACCAAGGAAGTCCTTTCCGATGCTTGGCTCGATGTATTGGAAGA
>JAFTTU010000195.1 GCA_017466635.1 Bacteroides sp. | reverse complement strand
TGAAGGCATGCGCATCTTTGGCGAAGCGGAACATAAGAGTAGTGTTATCTCGTTCTTGGTCGGAAATATCCATCACCTTGATATGGGTACGTTGCTTGACCGTCTCGGCATTGCTGTCCGTACGGGCCATCATTGTGCACAACCGTTGATGATTCGTCTCGGCATCGAAGGCACCGTTCGTGCTTCCTTCGGTCTCTATAATACGAAAGAAGAAATTGACATCCTGGCTGCCGGTATAGAACGGGTGAGCCGGATGTTTTAAAACGTCAAAGTGTTTGAAATAACAACTTGTTAACATTCCCGTTATGTCATTCAGAACGTAACGAAGTGTAGTGAAGAATCTCGGAAACATTAAGTGTGTGTTGCCGAGATTTTTCACCTTAGGCTCAACAACTCGTCTTCGCTTCGCTCTGAATGACAATGAAATTAGCCTTTATTCCGAGGAACGATGCCGCTTATAATAAGTCCTTCGCATCCAATAGTCGAATCCCATCAAGATGAAGAACAGGACGGACAGCATCCAGTAAGGAGATGAAAGCAAGTCCAGTCGGGCGAACGATTGCTCCAAGCTGGAGAATGTCTCCACCATTTCCTTGCCCCAATAGATGTGGAGGGTGAGGGCACCGGCCACCAACAAGCATACGGAAGCAGCGACGAGGGAAATCAACATCCATCGTTCCTGCTTCTGCTCTTTACGGCGTACGGCTTCTTCCACCTTCTGCATGGTGCGGAAGGTAAAGTTGGACGGCAATCGATAGGGCATCGGCTCCTGCATTGCCTTTCTCAATCCTTTATCAGTCAAATCCTTTTTCATCGTTTCTCCTGTTTCATGATTACGTATAGTTTCTTGCGGATGCGGTGAAGCTTCACCTTTGCGTTGCTCTCGGTCATTCCCAAGATGAAAGCCACCTCTGCCAACGGCTTTTCTTCCCTATAATACAAGGTAAGCAAGGCACGCTCGTCGGCATTCAGCTTTTCCATGGCCTGTGACAATCGTCTCAGTTGCTCTTCGCTCTCGTCCTCCAAGGCTTCGTCCACTTGGGCATCCGAGAGGTTGGCAAAGACCGCATCGTCCAGATGAAGCACGTCATGATTTTGCTTCCGGGTGGCGGAGATGGCAGCATTGTAGGCTATCCGGTAAATCCAGGTGGAGAAGCTGCTCTCTGCCTTGAACGAAGAAAGCTGCTGAAAAGCTTTCAGGAACACGTCCTGTGTCAACTCCTCGGCATCTTCCTGACAAGAAACGATACGTGCCACCCATGCGAACACCTGCTGGCCGTACTTGTCCAGGAAGTATTCATACCGATTCGTCTTTCCGTTCAGAATCTCTTGGATGATATGTGCTTCATCATGCTTCATTTGTCTGTTAGACGCAGATATTCTTGTGAGGTTACACTTTCGGGATGAAAAATATTTTTTTGCTGAAAGTTGTAACCTGATGAAGGCTTCTGCGTCTAAAAGGTACAAAGAAACAAAATGTTAAACTTAAAAAGAAAGATTTATGATGGATTTTATTATGATACCGGCGATTTTCGGTATATTGACGGTAGGATTTTACAAGTTGTTTGAATTGTTCGTGTGCAAGAAGGAACGATTGGCCATCATCGAAAAGATGGGCGAGAAATTTACTCCCGATATGTTGGAGAACAAGATTAACCTTCCTTCGGTGGGGAATGCTTCCTTCTCGGCATTGAAGTTCGGTTGTTTGTTTGTGGGACTTGGCTTGGGCTTGTTGGTTGCTTATCTGATTTGTGTAACAACGATTGATGGTTATGTAGTAAGAAACGCAGATTGGAATTGGGAAGTGAAACAAACCATCTCTGTCATCTATGGAGCTTGCGTATTGTTGTTCGGAGGTGCAGGCTTGCTGACCTCTTTCCTTATCGAGCTGAAGATAAGCAAGAAATAAGGATTGCTTCTGGATGAATTCCCATTTTCTTGCAGAAGAAAAACCAAATCATAACTTATGATTATAGAAACATAAGTTGTGGCTGTAGAATCATAACTTGTGATTGAGTAATCATAAGTTATGATTTACTTTTTCGTTTGCATCCGGATGGGAATGGAAGCAAGTATCTTTTAAATCGAACAAAAGAACGTCACCAAAAACGGCACGCTGAAATCCACCACGAAGCCGTGGAAGATGGAGACGATGACGAAGCGTTGTCCGGCACATTGCGTGATGATGGGTAGGGTGGTGTCCATCGTCGTAGCACCGCCCGACGAGATGGGAGCAAGGTTGCCGAACCATCGCACCATCAATGGGGCACAGAGCAAGGTCATAATCTCGCGGGCGATGTTCGAGAGCAAGGCTACCGTGCCCAGTTCCGCTCCTTTGTATTCCGTGATGAAGATGCTCGAAAGTGAATAGTAGCCGAACCCCGAACCTACCGCCATACATTCCGGCAGTGTGCGATGGGAGAAGAACAAGCTTATCAGGGCTGCTGCCGATAGAGTTCCCAAGATGGTACAGACGGGAAGCAGCATCAGACGGGGATTGAGCGAACGGAAGTTCTGAACAGTCTGTGGATCATGCCCGATGCTGAGGCCCACACTGAACATCAGTCCGCAGAGGGCGTAGAAGCTCAGGTCACCCGAAAGCCAATCGGAAGGAATCCAGTTGAACACCCCACACAATACTCCCAATGCAAAGAAACTTACAATAATCAGACTTCCTTTCATGGCTTTGCCTCCTTTCTACCGTTCACATGTTTCCACAATCCCCATGCGGCTAGGCAGCTACCCAATACGCATACCAAAGCGATAACGAAAGCCTCCATTCCTAGTGTAGGAAGGCTTCGTATAATCTGTTCGTTATGTCCCACTTCGATTCCTAAAAGGAAAAGCAGTAACCATATCAAGCCTGTGATGGCCTTGTTGATCCAAGAAAGGGATTGTCGGCGGAGGGTGTACCCTAAACCTATCCCTAAAAACATGATTCCTATGACTGTAAACATAGAAGATGTATGATGTTTGATGTATGATTTATTTCCGGCAAAGGTAATACATTTCATATAAAAGTATATCTTTGCACATGAAAAAGGTTAAAATCAAACATCATACATCATACATCAAAATGTTATTACCTTATTTAAATAAAGATATAATCGAAGCCGGATGCGATGAGGCCGGACGTGGATGCTTGGCTGGTGCAGTCTATGCGGCAGCGGTAATTCTACCTCCCGATTTCCAGAATGAGTTGTTGAATGATTCCAAGCAACTGACCGAACGCCAACGGTACCAATTGCGTGAAGTCATCGAAAAGGAAGCATTGGCATGGGCGGTGGGTATCGTTACTCCCGAAGAAATAGACCAAATCAACATTCTGAAAGCTTCGTTCTTGGCGATGCATCGGGCGATTGACCAACTGAAGGTGCGTCCGGAACATCTGTTGATTGACGGAAACCGTTTCACCAAGTATCAGGACTTGCCTCATACTACCGTGGTGAAAGGAGATGGAAAATACCTCTCCATAGCTGCAGCTTCCATTCTGGCAAAGACCTATCGAGACGATTATATGAATGCCTTGCATCAAGAATATCCGTTCTATGATTGGGACAAGAACAAGGGTTATCCCACCAAGAAGCATCGGGCGGCTATCCGGGAACGAGGTACTACTCCCTACCACCGCATGACGTTCAACCTTCTTGGTGAAGACCCGCAACTGAGCCTGGAGTTTGAGTAGGTTAGAAATTATAAATCAAAAATCATAAATCACAAAATTAAAATCTTATGCGTAAAAAAACATTGAGTTTCTTGCTAGGCTGTCTGGCTATGCCGCTCATGGCTCAAGTAGCTCCTCTCGAAGGATTCTACTACGGCACGATGCAGGCGCCGACAGGCTGGGAATGGCAAAGCGTGGATTCTTTGTCATTGAACAAGGAGCAACCGCATGCATGGTTCTTCTCGTTC
>JAFTTU010000194.1 GCA_017466635.1 Bacteroides sp. | reverse complement strand
ATCTTGAACGACCAACAGGCTCAGTACTACTTCTTGTCAGGCTTTACTGCTAAGTTGGCTGGTACAGAACGTGGTATCACTGAACCGACTCCGACATTCTCTGCATGTTTCGGTGCTGCATTCTTGAGCTTGCACCCAACTAAGTATGCTGAAGAATTGGTGAAGAAGATGGAAAAGGTAGGTGCTAAGGCTTACTTGGTGAACACAGGCTGGAACGGTACTGGCAAGCGTATCTCTATCAAGGATACTCGCGGTATCATCGACGCTATCTTGGATGGTTCTATCAACAACGCTCCTACTAAGACTATCCCTTACTTCAACTTCGTAGTTCCAACAGAATTGCCGGGTGTAGATCCTAAGATTCTTGACCCACGCGATACTTACGAATGCGCTTGCAAGTGGGAAGAAAAGGCTAAGGACTTGGCTGGTCGCTTCATCAAGAACTTCGCTAAGTTTACAGGTAACGAGGCTGGTAAGGCTTTGGTTGCTGCTGGTCCTGAACTCTAATCGACCATATATATCTAAAGGGGCGCCAATACTGACGCCCCTTTTTTGTCTAATCACTTTAAAAATTTACTGACATGAAAAAGTTATTTTATGCAGCATTGATAGCTGTAATGGCCGTAATGACAAGTTGTCAACAATCCAAGGAAGACTACATCAAGGAATTTGAAGCTTTCGTAGAAGAAGTAGCCGATGAATGTGCCGATTATACCGAAGACCAATGGAAGGATGCAGCCAAGGAATTCGAAGCTTTGGTTAAGCAAGCCGAACAGTATGAAGACTTGACTACGGAAGAAAAGCTGGAATTGGCTAAAGTTCAGGCAAAATATGCCGGTCTCCAAGCAAAGAAGGGCATCAATAAGGTGATTGATGGTGTGAAGGATTTATTTGGCGGTAAGAAAGATAAATAAGATTTTTTATGAAAGCACTCAAGACATTAGTGAGCATCCTCTGTGTATGCTCGCTTTGCAGCTGCACGCCTACACAGGAAAATAAGGCTGATGATGGAAAGAATGCAGTCATCGAAACCATCATGACCCGTCGCAGTGTACGCAAGTATCAGCCACAAGCTGTAAACCGCGACACCATGCAGACTATCATGGAATGTGGTATCAACGCACCGAATGCCATCAACCGTCAGGCTTGGGAAGTACGTATTGTCGATAATCCTGAAGTGATTAAGAAGTTGACAGACCTCTATCTGAAGGACAATCCGAAGGAAGCGGAAAATCCGAACTTCAAGAACATGTTCCGCAATGCACCGACCGTAGCCTTCATTGCCAATGACACTACCTTTGCTTATTCTCCAGTAGACTGTGGCTTGATGGCTGAAAACATGATTCTTTCGGCTTGGTCGATGGGCATTGGTTCGGTATGTTTGGGTGGTCCTGCCCGTTTCATGAAAAGCAATCCGGAAGCAAATGCCTATCTCAAGGAAATGGGCTTCTCTGAAAACTATGACTTGTTGCTTTGCATTGGTTTCGGTTATCCGGCAGAAACACCGAAGGCGAAACCTCGCGATGCAGCGAAAGTAAAGTTTATGGATTGATGTTCCCCTCTGTCATTCAGAGCATAACGAAGAATCTCGAATACATAAAGTGGTTGTTATCGAGATTCTTCACTTCACTACCTTCCGTTCTGAATGACAATCTAATCCTAAAAAATGATTCCTCCTCCCAGCACCACATCCCCTCGATAGAAGGCTGCGGCTTGTCCCGAAGCAATAGCAGTCAATGGCTCATGAAGCTGTACATGCAAGGTATTGTCGGGCAACAAAGTCACGGTACAACGGTTGGCTTGCTTGCGATAACGGATTTTCACGATGACATCGTCTTTATTTAATAAGGTATAGGGATTGACAATGTTCCAGTCCTTCAGGCGCATCTCCGTTTTCTCCAAAGACTTCAAGTCACCCAATACCACCTTGTTTTCCGAAGGACTAATCTCCTTGACAAAGACGGCACGGTTCAGGTCGATGCCCAAGCCCCGGCGCTGTCCAATGGTATAGAAAGGATAGCCCTCATGCCAAGCGATGAAATTTCCTTCCTCATCATAGAATTTCCCTTTTTGGATAGCTCCGGCAGGCACTTCCTTTTTTAAGAACGAGCGATAGTCCATCGGACAGAAACACACCCCGATACTGTCCTTCTTCGTGGCTGCTTTCAGATACCCTCTCTCTCCCGCTATCCTTCTGACTTCGGTTTTGGTCAGTTCGCCCATCGGCAGAAGCATCCGTTGCATGAGGTCTTGCGGCAATCCCCATAGAAAGAAGGACTGGTCCTTGTCTGCATCAGCTCCTGCGGTGATGTGCCAATAGTTGTCTATCATCCGTTTCCGCACATAATGCCCCGTCGCCAGGTGATGGATATCCCGTTCATCGGCCAATTGGCGAAGCAAAGGCCATTTCAGGTAATTGTTGCAAAGAGTACAAGGTACAGGGGTATGCCCTTCCATATATTCACGAATAAAGTAATCGATAATGGTGGTACGGAACATCTCACGACAATCGTGTACCAAATGGGGAATACCGAGCTTACGGCACAAGTCACGGGCATCCTCCAGATACTCCGTGCTGCCCTCCTTTTCATAGAAACGGAAGGTTACACCCGTCACCTCATAACCGGCGTCCAGCAAGAGCAAGGCAGCTACCGAACTGTCCGTTCCTCCGCTCATTCCCAACAAAACACTTCGATTTTCTTTCATAGGGGCAAAGATAAACACAATAAATGACAATAACTTGCGTATAATCCCAATAAATTCATAACTTTGCACTTTTAATAAAGATAAGATTATGGAAAATCAATTGACCATTTACAATACATTGACCCGCCGTAAGGAGCTGTTCGTTCCGCTTCATGCTCCACACGTGGGCATGTATGTCTGCGGTCCTACCGTATACGGGGATGCGCATTTGGGACACGCCCGTCCGGCGATTACATTCGACATTCTGTATCGTTACCTCACCCATTTGGGCTACAAGGTGCGCTATGTACGCAACATCACCGATGTGGGACACTTGGAACACGATGCCGATGAAGGCGAAGACAAGATTGCCAAGAAGGCCCGTCTGGAACAGCTCGAACCCATGGAAGTGGTACAATACTACTTGAACCGCTATCACAAGGCGATGGAAGCACTCAATGTACTTCCTCCTAGCATCGAACCTCACGCTTCGGGACACATCATCGAGCAAATCAAGCTGGTGGAAGAAATCCTGAAGAACGGTTATGCCTACGAAAGCCAAGGCTCGGTTTACTTTGATGTAGCAAAGTACAACAAGGACCATCACTATGGCAAGCTCTCGGGACGTAACCTGGACGATGTATTGAACACCTGGCGCGAACTGGACGGACAGAGTGAAAAGCGCAATCCGGCCGACTTTGCCCTTTGGAAGTGTGCCCAACCGGAACACATTATGCGCTGGCCTTCTCCATGGAGCGACGGTTTCCCGGGATGGCACTGCGAATGTACCGCCATGGGTCGCAAGTACTTGGGCGACCACTTCGACATTCACGGAGGCGGCATGGACCTTATCTTCCCGCACCACGAATGCGAAATCGCACAGAGTGTGGCATCACAGGGCGATGACATGGTTCACTACTGGATGCACAACAACATGATTACCATCAACGGCCAGAAGATGGGCAAGAGTTATAACAACTTCAGCAACCTGAGCGAGTTCTTTGCCGGTTCTCATCCGTTGTTGACTCAGGCTTAT
>JAFTTU010000193.1 GCA_017466635.1 Bacteroides sp. | reverse complement strand
TTCAGACTGTTGCGTCTGATAATTTCTTGTTCACTTAGTTCTAATACGTTCATCTGTTAAAACTTTAACTCAATTTGGGAACAAAAGTACGAAAGTTTTTCTAAAGTACCTCATTTAAAGCAGAAAATCTATATCTTTGCATAAAGAAGAATACATGAAAAGTAAAAGTATATGAAAAAGTTAATGATGTTGGCCGCTTGCGTGGTGGCTTTTGCGTCTTGTCAGTCCAATGGCAAGAAGAGTGAAGAACAGGTTGTGGAAAGCAAGGCAGTGATTGTCGAAGCAGGTACGCACGAACCGGACTCGGTGGGTTACATTGTAAGAGTAGGCGATGTGGCTCCTGAAATGGAATTGGAATTGACGGACGGCCAGAAGGTAAAACTTTCTTCGCTCCGTGGCAAAGTGGTGATGCTCCAGTTCACAGCCAGCTGGTGTGGGGTATGCCGCAAGGAAATGCCTTTCATCGAAAAGGATATCTGGCAGAAGCACAAGGCAAATCCGAACTTCGCCCTCTATGGCATCGACCGTGACGAACCGCTTGAAACAGTCAAGGCGTTTGCTGAAAAGACCGGTGTGACCTATCCGTTGGCACTCGACCCGGGTGCAGACCACTTCGCCAAATATGCAGACCGCAAGGCAGGCATCACGCGTAACGTTTTGGTGGACAAGGAAGGCAAGATTGTGATGCTGACTCGTTTGTATAACGAAGAAGAGTTTGCTTCTTTGTGCAAGAAGATAGACGAAATGCTGGCTGAATGAAAAGAACGTTATTCCTTCTTCTTTCGTCCTTCGTTCTTCTGCTTCCCGTTTCGGCCCAGAAGAAAAAACAGGCATCGGGTAAGGAGCCGTTGTTCGGTAAGGCAATGGCTACTTATCCCATCAGTTCCCGTGAACTTTCGGGAGCTTGCTTCTACTTGGTAAGCGGGCATGGCGGACCGGACCCCGGTGCCATCGGTACGTATTTGGACCACAAGTTGCATGAGGACGAATATGCCTACGACATTGTTCTTCGCTTGGGGCGTGAACTCCTGATGCGAGGCGCGAAAGTACATTTCATTATCCAGGACAAGAAAGACGGTATCCGCAATGGCCGTATTCTGAAAAACAGCAAGCGCGAGACTTGCATGGGCAAGGCGATACCCTTGGATCAGGTTGCCCGGTTGAAGCAGCGTTCGCAGAAGATTGATGCCTTATATAATAAGGATAAGGCTACGTACAAGCGTGCCATCTTCGTGCATGTAGATAGCCGTAGTCAAGGCAAGCAAACGGATGTCTATTTCTATCATGCACCGGGCAGCAAGCAAGGGAAGCGTTTGGCCGACCGGATGAGAAGCACCTTCGCTTCCAAGTACAAGAAGCATCAGCCGGGCAGAGGATTCAAGGGAACCGTCAGCGACCGTAATCTGTATGTGCTTCGTAATACTCGGCCGGTAGGGGTGTATCTGGAGTTAGGCAATATCCGGAATAGCCGCGACCAACAACGGTTGGTGCTGGAGAATAACCGTCAAGCCTTGGCGAAGTGGATAGCGGAAGCGATTGTGGCGGATTATAAAGGGAAGAAATGAGAATAATAACAATTTAGAAAAAAAGATGAAAAGATTAACACTTACCATTTTGATGTCCGCAGCTTTTCTTGGCATGGATGCCCGGACGAATGAATCTGTCTTTGAGTATGGTAACAATCAAAAAGACGCACAGGAATTTCCTGTATTGAAATCAGGCAAGTCTAATTTGGACAAGGCATTTACGCTTGCAGTGGAGACACTCTTCAAGAATACTCCTGACAGTTTGATCAAGGCCGGTGGTACTTACGGTGGTGAATGGACACGCGACGTAAGTATCAACTCTTGGAATGCTGCTGCATTGCTCATGCCTGAAAAAACGGCTCACTCACTTTGGAGTGTAACTACAGATAACCGTACATACATCGGTCATCAGTATTGGGAC
The DNA here is from genome assembly GCA_017466635.1 of Bacteroides sp. Taxonomy (GTDB): domain Bacteria; phylum Bacteroidota; class Bacteroidia; order Bacteroidales; family Bacteroidaceae; genus Phocaeicola. The sequence continues at coordinate 11,700 of JAFTTU010000193.1, read as the reverse complement.
CACATTATTTGGGTAACTGGAGCTTACGATTTTTATCAGAAAACAGGAGATAGAAACTTCCTCCGTCAAGCTTATGTGGCATCTGCCAACACCATGAAAAAACTTGAGACCGAAGAATTTGACAGTAAGTATGGTATGTTCATGGGGCCGTCGGTATTTAATGATGGTATCGCAGGTTATGAAGAACCTATCTATGAGGCCAAACACAAGTCATCCTACGTGCTCGACCACCCGAATTCGAAGCCTATCAAATGCTTGAGTACAAACTGCATTTATTACAATGCTTACTTGGTACTTGCCGAAATGGCCGGCATTGAAGGTGATAAGGCTGCTAAGAAAACTTATACAAAGAAAGCTGAAGAACTGAAAGCCGCTATCCGTAAAAACCTTTTCGATGCAAAGGCCAACAAATTGAATTACCTGATTGATGGAGAAGGTGATGTGCACACTCATCAGGAAGCTCTTGGTGTATCTTTCGCCATTCTTTTTGATGTTGTCAGCGATGCGGAAGCTAAAAAAATCATTCCAAACATCTATTCAAGTAAATTTGGCATTCCTTCCATTTATCCGCACTTCAAGCGTTTCGACAAGGAGCACCCAGGTCGTCATAACGTAATCATCTGGCCGTTTGTAAGTGCATTCTGGGCAGATGCAGCCCATAGCCAAGGGTTCAAGGATATCTTCAGTTTCGAGTTGCAGAATTTGGCAGACCTGGCTCTCAAGAGCAATAATTGTTTCTATGAAATCTATAATTCGGAAACAGGTGCAGTCGATGGTGGTTGGCAATTGGATCACCAATGGAATTCTGTACATGACCAAACTTGGTCGGCTACAGGCTATATCCGTATGATTTTCAACAACCTTTTCGGTATGCGCTTCACACCTGAGGGATTGACATTTAACCCTGACGTAGAACTCCTCAATGAATATGGCGTGGAAAAACTTAGCAATTTGCGTTATCTGAATGGCCGATTGAATATCACAATCAGCGGTAAGGGTACTAAATTGGCTGCTGTGAAGGTGAATGGTAAGACTCAGTCTGTCAAGAAGCCAATTGCTCCAGCTGATGGAATGACACAAATTGAATTGATTATCAAATAAAACATTTGATTAAGACAAAAAGAAGTGGATGTGTCCAATAACGCATCCACTTCTTTTTTGGCACTGATTACACGGATTAACACGGTTTTTTAGTGTGTGTCCATCAAATATATCCGTGCAATCCGTGTAATCCGTGCCTAAAATACATGCATCTTTTTTATGATTACTTGGAATAATTCATGTGGAATTCCACAACAGCTTCGATACCTTTACGGAACATGTCGAGCGAGAAGCTTTCGTTCGGAGAGTGGATAGCATCCGCTTCGAGGCCGAAGCCCATCAAGACAGTCTTGATGCCGAGGATGCGTTCAAAGTCACTGATGATAGGAATACTACCACCACGACGAACTGCCAACGGCTTCTTGCCGAATGCTTTGGTGAAGCCCTTTTCAGCTGCTTGGTAAGCCGGGAGGGTAATCGGGCAAACGTAGCCTTCGCCACCATGCATCGGGGTAACTTTAACCTGTACATATTCAGGAGCGATGCTGTTGATGTAGTCGATGAACAATTGCGAAATGGTTTCGTGGTCTTGGTGAGGAACCAAACGGCAAGAAACCTTGGCGTATGCCTTCGAAGGAAGAACGGTCTTCGAACCTTCACCGGTATAACCGCCCCAGATACCGCATACATCGAATGACGGGCGACAGCTGTTGCGTTCAAGGGTAGAGTAACCCTTTTCACCTTTCAATTGCTTCACACCGATGGCTTCCATGTATTTCTTTTCGTCGAACGGAATTTGGGCAATCATTTCACGTTCGGCAGCTGGAACTTCTTCTACCTTGTCGTAGAAATGAGGGATGGTGATGCGTCCGTCTTCGTCCACTACCTTTGAGATGAGGTCACACAGTGTATTGATAGGATTGGCCACGGCACCACCAAAGTGACCGGAGTGCAAGTCGCGGTTCGGACCAGTCACTTCGATTTCCCAATAAGCCAAGCCACGGAGGCCGGTAGTCAATGACGGCAATTCTGCACCGAGCATTGATGTGTCGGATACCAAAATCACGTCGGCTTTCAGCAATTCCTTATGTTCCTTGATGAAAGCGTTCAAGCTTGGTGAACCGATTTCTTCTTCGCCTTCGAAAATGAATTTTACATTATGTTTCAACAAGCCTTTCTTTACCACGTATTCGAAAGCCTTTGCCTGAATCATGCCTTGCCCCTTGTCGTCGTCAGCACCACGTGCCCAGATACGACCGTCGCGGATTTCCGGTTCGAATGGTTCGCTCTTCCAGAGTTCCAATGGTTCGGCTGGCATTACATCGTAGTGTGCGTAGATGAGTACGGTAGGAGCATCGTCGCTGATGTGCTTTTCTGCATATACGAGCGGATTACCCGCTGATGGCATTACTTCTGCCTTGTCGGCACCGGCTTCAAGCAACAATTCTTTCCAACGTTCGGCACAAGCCAACATGTCGTTCTTATGCTGAGGTTTTGCACTGATACTTGGGATACGGATAAGGCTGAACAGTTCTTCCATGAACCGTGCCTCGTTTTCTTGAATGTATTGTTTTACTTCCATGGTATTAAATTTAATTTGTGGATAAAGATAGTGTTTTTGTGTGAGATGGGGAAATAAAAGGATAGTTTTTAGGCACGGATTACACGGATTAACACGGTTTTAGTGTATGCATTCCTGAAAATCCGTGAAATCTGTGTAATCCGTGCCTAATTATGAATTTACAACCGTGTTGTTTTATCTATCAAATAATAATCCAGGATAGTCATGGCTGCCATGGCTTCGACGATGGGTACCGCCCGAGGAAGTACGCATGGGTCGTGGCGACCTTTGGCTTTCAGTGTGGTATCCATGCCATCGATGTCGACTGTATGCTGTTCCATCAGCAAGGTAGCGACTGGCTTGAAGGCTACTTTGAAATAGATGTCCTGACCGTTGCTGATACCGCCTTGGATACCTCCCGAATGATTGGTGTGGGTATCGATGTGTCCATGGTTGTTGTAGAACACGTCGTTTTGTTGGCTTCCGCGCAGGTTCATGGAGTCGAATCCTTGTCCGTAGGCAAAGCCTTTCACGGCATTGATACTGAGCATGGCATTGCCAAGGGCTGCATGAAGCTTGCCGAAGGCGGGTTGGCCCAAACCTACGGGACATCCCTGGATGACACAGGTGATGACACCACCGATAGTATCGCCATCGGCTTTCACCTGCTTGATGAGGGTAGCCATCTCTTCCGCCTTTTCAGTGTCCGGACAACGGACATCGTTGGTTTCAATCAAACTGAGGTCATATTCCTGGTAGTCCTTTTCCAACTTGATGTCGCCTACCTGCGATGTGTAAGCGGTCACGCTGATGCCCAGTTGCTTCAAGGCTTGCTTGGCCAAAGCACCAGCTACGACACGACTGATGGTTTCGCGTGCCGAAGAGCGTCCGCCGCCCCGATGGTCGCGAAGACCAAACTTCTGTGTATATGTGTAGTCGGCATGCGAAGGGCGGAACAGGTTGCGGATGTTCTCGTAGTCGTTGGAATGTTGGTTCTTGTTCCAAACGATGAAACCGATGGGGCATCCGGTAGACTTTCCTTCGAAGATACCCGATAGGAACTCCACTTTGTCGGGTTCCTGACGGCTGGTAGTGAGCTGCGATTGTCCCGGACGACGACGGCTCAATTCCTGTTGCACGAGATCCATGTCGATGGTGATTCCGGCAGGAAAACCATCAATTACGCCTCCCACACCCGGACCGTGTGATTCGCCGAAGCTGGTCAAGCGGAATATGTTTCCAAATGAGTTGAACATAGTGGCTTAATTAAAATTTTACTTCCGGAGCCTTGTTGGCACCTTCTTCCGCTTCGAAGTACGGGCGCTTGTCAAAACCACACATACCAGCGATGATGGTCTTCGGGAATGTACGGATGGAAGTGTTATAAGTACGTGCCACTTCATTGAAGTTGCGGCGTTCCACACTGATACGGTTTTCGGTACCTTCCAACTGAGCCTGCAATTCCATAAAGTTCTGGTTGGCTTTCAAGTCAGGATAATTTTCAGTGATGGCAAGCAAACGACCCAATGCCGAACCGATTTCGCCTTGTGCCTTTTGATATTCCTGCAACTTTTCCGGAGTCAGGTTGTCTGCGTCGATGGTCATCTGTGTAGCCTTTGAACGGGCAGCCATTACAGCTTCCAGTGTTTCCTTTTCGTGAGCAGCGTAACCCTTAACGGTATTCACGAGGTTCGGAATCAAGTCTGCACGACGCTGATATTGGTTTTCTACGTTACTCCAAGCGGTATTGACAGATTCGTCCATCTTTACCAAGCCATTGTAAGCGCTTACGCCCCAAATGGCTGCGATTGCGATAACTGCAATCAGGATAATTGTTGATTTCTTCATAATGCTTTTTTTTAAATGTTAATTCTTAATTTTTTATTTAAAAACGGCTTCCGGCACCACCGCCTCCGAAGCTACCGCCTCCGAAACTTCCTCCGCTAAAGCCGCCGCCACCGCTACCGAAGCCTCCGCCGCCCATGAAGACGGTACCTCCACCGCTACGGGGACCACGGAAATTAGGGTCAGATGATTGTTCTTTAGTGACATGGCGGTGTCCGCAATACTTGCAAAGATAGGTTACTTCGGAAGTGATCACTCCATGCTTGCGAGAAATCTCATGCGAGGAGACCCGTTGCAGGGCGTGGCGTTTCTTGCACTTCGGACATTGGTTGCCGAAAATGGCTACGATTAGACAGCTAAAAATGACACATCCGAATATAAATGCCAACAAATACAAAATGGCTGTATCATCTTCTTCTTCTTCCCCTCCGATATTTTCCATTGAACCATCTAGATAACCATTCACGGCACGGATGCCTGCCACCATGCCGGCATCCCAATCGTCTTTGCCGAGGTGTTCCACCATGTATCGGCTCTGAATGCGCTTGCAGATGGCATCAGGAAGCACACCTTCCAAACCATAGCCGGTAGCGAATTGTACGCACCGCTCATCGGTGGAAAGGAGGATGACTAATCCATTGTCTCGTTCCTTTTGTCCCACACCCATTTCCTTCCCCAATCGGTAGGCAAAGTCAAAGCAGTCTCCTCCTTCGATACCCGTCACGGCTACGACCAATGTCTGTATGCCTGTCTTCTGTTCCAAAGCATAGAGGATGCTGTCCATGGTGGCAACGGACGAAGGCGAGAGGATGCCATCGGGGTTGCTCACATAGCGGGTACGGTCCTGTAAATGCACCATCGGGATTTCCTTGACGGTGTATTCCTTGGCTTGTGCAAACAAGCATACAAATAGGGATAATATGATGATCAGTTTTTTCATAATCCTTATGCTATTTAATGTTTAGATGCAAACGAATCAGTTCAATGGTATTGTTGACACCACATTTCTTGAATATGTTCGATTTGTGAGTTCCTACTGTCCGTTCGGAAATCTCAAGACGGGCCGCAATTTCCTTGTCCTGTAAACCTTCGCAACAAAGTTTGACTATTTCCTTTTCCCTTTTTGTCAGGTTGATGGTCTGCGGTGTTTCTTCCTGTTCCTGTTTGGCAGGTTCGTCCACTGAAACGGCCGGTGTCTTTTTTATCCGACGCTTGTTATACATATAGAATCCGAATATGCCGAGAACCATACATACCGCGAATATGCCGACCAAAGCCAATAAGGTCCGGTGATATTCGATGTTCCGCTTCAACAATTCTGCCTGATGCTTTTCTTCTGCATTGTTGTATTTGGCCTGAAACTGGCTTAACTTTTGTGCCATCTTTTCCGAGAAGATGGTTTCGGCCAGTTCCACGTGCCGTGACAAATATTGCAATGCAGTAGCCGGATGCTTGTCCTTCATCACTTCTGCCAGTCCCTTGCAGGCCTTGCTTTCCGTGAGGATGTCCTCGCATGACCGGCTCAATTCAACGGCATGGGCGAAGTATTCTTCGGCTTGATACTTCTTTCCCTCTTCCAAAGCCAGGTTGCCAAGCTGATTGTAGCAGATGGCGGTTGAACGGACATTGGTCGTTCCTGCAAAGATGGCAAGGGCTTGCAGAAGGCAACGTCGTGCATCGTCGTTACGTTCCAAAGCTTCGTAAACACTAGCCCGTTGTGACAAGCGTATGGCCATTTTCATCGGGCGGTTTCCGATGGAATCCAGTTCGTATGCCTCCGTGATGTAAGCCAATGCAACTTGTGGCTTTCCCAATTTGAGGTAAATGTCAGAAGCCATCCCTAAGCGGATAGCCAATTTGTCGGGACGCTTCATGGAACGTTCCAATTCAATGGCTTTCAGAATGTATGTCTCCGCTTGTTCGGCTTGGTCGGTCGAAAGGTAATTTCCCGCCAAGTTATTAAGCGAAGAACTCATTCGGTCAGGGTCTTTCAGTTGTTTGTCGGCCTCATAACATTTTTCAAAATATTCGATGGCTTGATAAACGTGTCCTCTCATTTGGCTCGCGGCTCCCAACAAGTGGTAACAATCGCCTTGGAGTGACAGGTTCTTCAACTGAAGGGCACATGCCAATGCTTTTTTGGCTGGTTCGGCGATGCTTTTCAAATCTCCCTGCTCCCAAGCCCATGCAGCGGATGAATAGTGTACCCATGCTTCCATTTCATCGTAAAGTGAATGGAAGGTTCCCAAAGAATCTATCAATCCTTGTTGATAAGCAGTGGAAAGAAGGCGGTTGCCTATTTCTATTTGCTGCTTACCCTGAAGGTTCAAATAGTCACGATATAACAGACTGATGTCGTCTGCACGACAAATCAGGCTGACTATTCCTATATATATTGCTGTTAAAAATATACGTTTCATGTACTGCGTCATTCAAATGGTATGCGAATTTACCAAAAGATGATGAGAAATGAAACAAAATATTGAAAAAACAATAAGGTATATATGCTATTTGTTTAACATTAGGGATGTTCTTAGATTATTTCAAACCATTCCAAGTACCTTGAATACGCTTGCACTGAGTAAGCAAGGCAGGGCAATTGAATATTTGACAAAGTTCACTTGTCGAAGTCTTCACGATTTCGATAGAGCGTTGTTCGGTATCCCATCCCTTGCCCATGATATAGATATACATCACACGGCCATCGTAGAGCTGCATGTCCTGATGCTTGTTCACACTGGCAATCATATTGACGGTATAAGGCTCGGTCGGGTTATAACCGTTTTGTGGTGTCGCTCCTTCCAGCACAGCAGCCGGCAAATAGCGTTGATGGTAGCCGTCGTCATTGGAAAGGCTTTCTTGAGAACCGAATTTGTCTATCAGCAGAGACAATACGGTATTCACATTGCTCTTGTAGCAGAGCAGACGGATACACTTCTCGCCAACTTCACGATTGCGTCCGTACATTTCTATGGCCATCGGCATCATGGCGGCAGTACCGTGAGGTGTCTTACCCAAGACCTGATAAACGGCTTCGAATTCATCATAGTCGGAAGGAATATGGGTAAAGGTGACTCTGCCCGCCGCATGCTTGTTGTAAGCTTCCACCTTGATATTTCCTTGAAGTACATAAGAATGCTCTCCGTAATGAAACTCTTCTTTTTCTGAGTTCTTCAAATTCGATTTTCTAACCATATTATCAACGGACTGCTTGCCTTTTTCTTTTGCAGTCTTTTCAACTGACGATTTTACTTTATTCAACAAGCCATTGAATTGGGCATTTGAATCTTGTGGAAATAAAAATAGAATCGACAATGTGATAACACTGAATAATTTTCGTTTCATAAGCAACTTATTTTAATTTTAATGATTTCTGATATTACAACCAAGTGCTTTATCAATCTATTTCTACATAATACACTCCTTGTATTTGGTCAGTTGACTGCCATCGTCCAATCTCGCCGTCCCAGATCGGATTCTCTCATACAACTTCCCTTCATCGGGTCTAGAATAGATTTTATCTCCATTGACCAAAACCACCAAATTGTGCGTTTGCTATTCCTGCTGTGCAGCATAATACGAGTAGCGTTAAGATTGTTTTTTCATAATAGTATAGTTTTAAAGGTAATTAATAATTAGAATTAGAACTATCTCGATAGCGAATTTAATGAAAAAGTAACAATCTGTCGAATGAATAGAAAGCTAAATATACGTAGTAGGTAGAATTACTTAGCTCTAGGTAGGCAATTTAAGTAATTCTACCTACCCTGTTCAGGCATCTTTATAGCCCTTATGGCACTAGTGTCTATTGCTTTGACATTCTGATGGAGGATGTGTGCCACTTCCCTGCATCCACAATCGCATGCTTCTATCAACTTGCATTTCTTGCACGTCTCGGGCTTGTAATCGCTGGTGGCAAACATATTCCAATAGTTGGTATCTGTTATCAGTGGCTTCTGGAAGATGTGGCCCACTACCCGAGGCGAATGATTGCAGGTACGTATCTGTCCGGAAGGGTCGATGACGAAGAAATTCTTCACAGCCGCACATTTGTAGCCCACCTTCACCCGTTCCAGTTTTTCTGGATGCTGAATGGCGCAATAGGGTATCTCAGTACCTAGGTGTGCGTACCTCCGTGCATGCGAAAGCACCTCTTCTGCCGTATTTAGCATGCCATTGATTTGGGCGGGGCTAAGCAACAACTCCGAAAGATAGAACAAGCCACGACCACCTGGCAAGAATCGGTTTAGGAGCACATCGCTGGCTCCGTGGATAAGTCCTGCCGAAATGGTTTCGAACAGCTCGCCATAGTTCTTACGGGTAACGGTGATGTTCACGGTTGTAGACAAACCCATCTCATTGGCTTTCCGAAACCAATGCAGTACACCATCGGCATTATCCACTCCTGTATGTTCCTGGAAGGTGCTGTATCCGGGCAGGCTCATGCTGAGGTGTACATTCATGTCAAGGAAAAGCCTCAAATACTCTTCCTTCATTTTTAGACCGTTGGAAATCAGTACAATGGGATGGTTCAACCCTCGGAGATTCCCTTCACTACGGATGTAACGGATGATTTCCTCAAACCCGTCCTTGAGCAAGGCTTCGCCTCCGGTGATGGAGAAGGACACAACCCCTTTTTCATAGAGGATGTCTACGCATCGTTTCCATTCTTCGATGCCCAGTTCCTGTCCTTTGGGGTAGGTAGAATCGGGGTCTTCCCATGGGCACGAACAGAACTTGCACCGATGGTTGCAGCGGTATGTCAGCTCCAGTACGGCTGCTTTTGGGAAGGGTTTCGTCCTGAAATCACTCATCAGTGGGGGCATTAAAAGGTGATACCTGTCATTCGTTTGATTTCTTCCTTGTTGTCCGCGACCCAATGAAGGGCCTCATTACGGTCATAGAAACGGTCTTCATTCTTCAGGTATGCCAGTACGGCCTTATAGTCGTCGGGCGATTCGGAACGGGTTACATGATATTCCTTCTGGTCTTTATTCTTGAAGTAGAAGATGCAGTACATGATCGAATCGAGCAAAGGCGTACCATCCTTATAGGTGAATCCCAACTTGTTTGCACAACCGGCGCATGTACGGAGAACCTTGGCATCGTACCCCAATGCCTTGATTTGTTCGACGGTAGCAATTATTTCATCGTCCTCCGTCATCAGGAATTGGTCGTACTCCTTTTCCATACCACACAGTTCGCACTTCAAGGTAACAAACAAAGGCATGTGGGTTTCATAGCACATGGCACCCATCAGTTCGGGTTCTTTATCTAGTCCTATCAAGGCTTTCAACTGCTCAATCAGTCCTTTTTTCTTTTTCGCCATATTGGAACACTATTTTAATTTAGAATCTAAAACGGAACTATAATATTCGTATAATTCTATAGCACGATCCTTTACTATATATGGATACAATGGAGCTGATATAAAATGAGACAAAGTACCTCCTCCCATATTTTGATAGATTTGCTTGGAAATATTATCTAACAATTCTCTATCAGCTGTTTGGAATTTTATCCAATTGATTTGAGCTGCTTTCAATGCTTTTTTCCCCTCATCATCTAATAGGGACATCAAAAGCTTGTAATATTTATTTAAAAGTTTATCATATTCAACCTCTAAGTAATTCATCTTCTGTCTAAAATCAATGGTATTTCCTGTCATTTCATTTCGTACATACTCTTCTATTTTTGCTGTATCTTTTTGAAACTCATTGCGTACTACTGAAATATCCTGAGAATACCCTTTGATTGTACTCATAGACAATAAAATAATCCAAATAAGATGTTTCATGGTATTACTTTTTTCAGTTAGTCATTATGTTATCCATTATCCTTTTGGTTCACCATCAATGAAATCGGAATCGGTCTTCAGCGATCCGTCCATTTCGTTGAATCCAGGTACCCAACTCGATGCAACACCATTGGACTTGCGGCAAACAATGATGTAGGGAGGAATGCTGTCTCCGTTCGGAATGCTATAGCTGAAACAGAGGGGCTGACCGTAAGTACCTTGCACAATCGCTTTTTCTCCTTTACAAATGATGTTAAACTCCTTGTCAAGTGTTGTGTGCCATAATTCCAATACACTATCATCTTCTGCAGGGAGTACCACAAATGTTCTCTCATTTGCTTGCCAAGTACCGTAGATGGCAGGCAGCTGGTAGTCCATCATTTGGATATATTCCATACCTTCACTTAATGCCGAGAAATAGGTTACCAATGCAAAATAGTCTTTTCTTTGGATTGTTTCACCGGACTGGTCTGCGTCTTCATTTATCAATGCGAATCGTTCATATTCCACCACTTCCATTTCACTCTCAATGAGTTCCATGTTCGTTTGGGAAATGACGGTGTGCGAAGGCATGGCTTTCAGCTTGGTATGCATTTGCTTCAACTCTTCCTTGCTGAAACGTGCCAGGTATTTGGTGTTCATCAAGTAGCCGTCGAGCATATCGTCCACCGGCTGTTCTTCGGCAAAACGCTGCTGACCCAGGCAGTTCTCCAGATTATCCGGAGTAAGGACAAGGGTCCACACGATGCGATCCTGACGGTTTCTTACGGCCAGGAAGTACATTCCCTGCTTACGGATGTACTGCACCCGCCAACCGAACTGGGCACGCAAGGGAGCATCGTCTATCATGTTGGTAGGGATAAGCATATACTCGCCCGGTGCATGGTTCAAGCGGCGGAGACTGAAATCGTACACTCCATCCGTGTTCTCCAAGGCATTGAAGAAGAGTTCTCCATTATCCAGCACATGGGCTGTATAGAGCACTTTACCATCAAACCATTGGGTTCCTTCCGTTACGGCTTGAGCACTGACTTTCACAAATGCGCATAGCGCTATGAGGAAAAAAACTATCTTTTTCATAATCATGACATTTTTATTTAGAATCCACTCCTACATGTTGTTTCTTGCCAAGTGGCATGTCTGTAATCACCACTTTCGTATTGGTCGCCTCGTTTGCCAGGTGAGTTTCGAGGTTACCCAACTTGTCGGCATCGGTATGATGAATCAAACAGTTTTCCATTCTTATCTGAGTTCTGAGATCGAAAAGAACACCTTTGTTTTGGGCAAAACGACATTCCGAAAACAAGAGATCTTCGCAATTGGAATCGATTTCGACCATCGTGAATTCCTTATTACGGATGAAATCGCAATTTTCGAAAACGACTTGGTTCGTGTTGAAAAGCTGCATGATACCATACGAACAATCACGGATAACCGAATTGTACATTCCTACGTT
>JAFTTU010000192.1 GCA_017466635.1 Bacteroides sp. | reverse complement strand
GTTTTTCTTGATGGCATCGATGCTTGCCTTGATTTGTTCGGTGGCAATGGCATCAAGACTGGCTGTCGGTTCGTCCAAGAAGATGATTGGAGGATTCTTCAGGAACATACGGGCAATGGCAATACGTTGTTGCTGACCACCGGATAATTGTTGGGCGCGTGACTGCAATCCTTGCGGAAGTTTCATGATTTGATCATAGATGTATGCTTTCTTCGCTGCTTCTAGTACTTCTTCTAGGGTGGCGTTCGGTCGTCCATATCGGATATTTTCCTCAATTGTTCCATCGAATATATGATTCTTCTGGAGTACCATGCCAATGTTATCACGCAAGAAATGAGTGTCGTAATCTCGGAGGTCTACACCATCCAGTTTAATGGAACCGCAATCCGGATCATAGAACTTGACCAGCAAGTTGAGTATGGTTGATTTTCCAGCTCCAGAAAGTCCCACAAATGCAGTAATCTTGCCGCTTTCCACATTCATATTGATACCATGAAGGGCTTTTGTTCCGTTAGGATAGGTAAAGTCTACTCCGCTGATTTCGAAATGACCTTTAATTTCTTTCGGACAATACTTACCGGACGGTTCCTTTTCATTATCGGCTTCCAATATGTCGAAGAATCCTTCGGCATATATCAATGCATCATTCATTTGGTCGAATATGCGCTGGAGTTGAGTGATAGGAGCGGTTACGTTCGCAAAAAGCATGACGTGGTACATGATTTTTCCGATGGTCATACCAGGATATTCAATCAAAACCAGATAAGCGGTGAGGATGATGATTAAAACAGTTCCAATCTGTCGGATAAAACTTTTCCAGCCGTCGAAGTAGAACGAAGTTTTGCGAACCAGCATTTGGTTGTCTGTAAATTCAGTTTGTAATTGCCACTGTTTCTGGCTTTCTATTTCTTCCCTATTGAAGGACTTGATGACATTGATACTTTCGATGATGTTCATTACACCATGACTTTTCTGTTCCCGATAGTGACGCATATTTCTTCGCCATCCCTGTAATCGGCGAGCTTGACGGACAGTAATCCAAATGTAAATAGGAACAATGAACAAGGCGGTCAAACCAACATAGAAGTTGGCTGCAAACATCAAGATTAACGCCAATACCGCACTCATAAAAAGAGGCAATAAGTCGATAAAGAAGTTCTGTACCGTAGACGACAAACTACCTACACCTTGGTCAATGCGAATCTGAAGTTTACCCGTTTCATTTTCCTGTCGGCTGAAAAAGGCCATACGATATGTCAACATATGGTCGATTACTGCTTGTGAAAGATCCTTCGATACATTGATACGCATCTTTTCGCCGAAATAGTGCTGTGCGTAGGTGATGATAGCAGACAATACTTCTTTTCCCAATAAGACGATGCTAATAATGGTCAATATATGAGCCGCATTTTTCCAAACTAGATCATGTGTCATGATGAGTTCATTAATCGCATCTACGGTCTTGTCCAAAACTACAGCATTGATCTGGGCAATAAATGAACCAATTAGTGTCAGAATAAGTGTCAATATGACTAACCATTTGTATGGACGTACATAGGGTTGTATTTTCTTGAATAAAAGAATAATATTCATCGTTATTTCTTTTTGTTGATTTTACCTTGACGGGCTTCTTTAAAATCATCCGATTTGTTGAGACATACCAATCCCTTGCTATGAGGGATACAACGGCATTTGCCATATACCAGGATATCGGCTACGGTCGCTCGTTTTCCCCGGAAGAATTTGCTGACAATATCTTGTTTCTCGTCATCGCGTAGTTTGTCCAAACCGATAATACCAAGTGCAGATGTGTTTCGAACCATGTATCCGTCTACAATCTTTCCGCATTTCTTGCACTTGAATTTTTGGGAATAGTATTCCCTGCGGATGGCATTTTGGTAGAACTGGAAATTGTAACATTCTCCATTGCTGCAGAATGTGACAGAATTTGGTCTTTTCAGTTTGTTTTCTACTTGTAACCAATCTTCTTCTTCTATCTGATATTGAATTAGAATAATTCCTTTTTCCTCGTAGAAATGAATGGTTTTCTTCGCCAGTTTCTTGCGAATCAAGATCTTGAGGGCAAATAGTGGCTTTTCTTTGTTGTCCAGTAAAGTGATGTCTGGATGATGTCCTTCGATGACCATATCAGTAGAGATAGCAGCCACTTGTTGAAGCAAGTCTTTGGAATATTTCCGGTTACAATAAGGGCATGACCATTCAATATGGAATTCATTCTTTTGGTCGATGCAGTTTTGTAGGAGTAGGATGGCTTGAAGACAGAAATAGTAATGGAGGACGGATTCTCCACTGCATAGGTCGGATTTCTTGAAATGGGCGAAGTGGGGGCGTTGCATCGTTCCGTTGTTTCGGGCGATAATCCGGTCTCCGCATTGGGGACAAATATAGAGCTTGCCTTTTTCGGCGTTTTCTACATGAAGAATGTTTCCTTCCTCATCATATCCAAGGGTGTGTAACAATTTCTTTGCCATAGATTCCGAGGGTGTTTTTCCAAAGGTAAGTTATTTTTTTCTATGAAAAGGAACTTCACAAGCTGTAAATCGATGTTTTATGTTCACAAACATTTTTTTAAGCTTTCCTCCTCAAAATGTTTCGGATAAATAGGGTATATGTGAAAGAAAATGTGTACATTTACACTATGTTAACTTATTAAATAATGAATATGCTTAAAATGAAAACATTTGTTGGGCTTGTCTTATCATTGGTACTGATTACAGCTTGTGGCCCAACACGTGAAAAACTGGCTGAACAGGCTATCAACCAAGTGATGAATGAATTTCAGGCTGTAGGTGTTTCCGTTGCTGTAGTGAAGAAAGGTCATATTATTTATAATGAGTCGTTCGGATACAAAAATTGGGAAACCAAGACTCCGTTGGCTAACGATGATATCATGCGAATTGCCTCCATCTCCAAATCCTTTACAGCTACTTCTCTTTTGCAATTGGTAGACAAGGGAGTCCTTTCATTGGATGACGATGTGAGCGATTTGATTGGCTTCAAGATTCGAAATCCTCATCATCCTGAAATACCAATCACCTTGAAGATGGTGCTCTCTCATACTGCCAGTATCCGGGATAAGGAAGACTATTTCACTTTGGATCATCTGAATCCGGCTGTTTATGGCGATTGTGTGGAATCTTATTTCGAATACAAACCAGGAGAAGGGTACAACTATTCCAACATGGGACTCAATTTGGCAGGAACCATTCTTGAAAAGGTTTCGGGTGTCCGTTTCGATGATTATGTCAGAGAAAACGTGATTCACAAGCTGGGGTTGTATGGTGGTCACAACATCGATTCGTTGGATGCCAGCAAGTTTGCACTTCTTTATAATTTCAGAGACGGTGCTTATGTAGAGTCGAAGGGGGCATACAAAAGCCGTTCGGAAGACATGTCTAATTATGTATTCGGATACTCTTCGCCGATTTTCTCACCAACCGGTGGTGTGAAGATATCTGCACACGATTTGGCTGTCTACATGATGATGCACATGAACTATGGAGAATACAAGGGTATCCGTATCATTTCGGAAGAAAGTGCTAAAATCATGCAGACCCCTGTATGGATGATTCAGAATAAGGGTGAAGACCAATATGCACTCTGTCTGAAGGAGTTTGTCGACTTTGTCGATGATGAGAGGTACAACCAGCCGGGGCGTTATCCTATCGGTCATACAGGAGGTGCTTATGGTCTCAACAGCATCATGATTTGGAGCCCTGCGGACGGTTGGGGTCTCGTTGTCATGACCAATGGTTATACCTCGGTAGAAGGAAAGAGTTTCCTCCAGACCATGACTAATGCCATCTACCATGCCATTATAAAAGATTGAGGAAAACAAAAACCGGATAAAGAGTTTGTATTCTTAAAAAAGAATCGTTAACTTTGTCACTTTAAAACCAATAAAATCGAAATAAATATGAAAATCCTGTTAACTGGTGGTGCAGGCTTCATCGGAAGTCACACCTTAATTGAACTTACAGAAGCCGGTCATGAGGCTGTAGTAGTTGATAACCTTGACAACTCATCTCCAATTTCATTGAAACGCGTTGCCAAAATCATTGGTAAGGATGTTCCTTTCTATAAAGTAGATATCCGTGACCGTGAAGGTATGCAGAAGGTATTCGATGAACATAAGTTTGATGCATGTATCCACTTTGCTGGTTTGAAGGCTGTAGGTGAAAGCTGCGCCAAGCCTTTGGAATATTATGAAAACAACATGAACGGTACTTTCGTTCTTTTGGATGTAATGCGTAAGAATGGTTGCAAGAACATCATCTTCTCTTCTAGTGCAACCGTTTATGGTGATCCAGCTATTATTCCTATCACTGAAGAATGTCCAAAGGGTCATTGTACAAATCCTTACGGACAAACCAAGTCTATGTTGGAAGAAGTGTTGATGGACGTTCAGAGAGCAGACAACGAATGGAATATCGTATTGCTTCGCTATTTCAACCCTATCGGTGCACACAAGAGCGGTAGTATCGGTGAAAACCCGAACGGTATTCCTAACAACTTGATGCCTTACATCACTCAGACTGCTGTAGGTAAGCGTGCGGAGCTGGGCGTATTTGGTAATGACTACGATACACACGATGGTACAGGTGTTCGCGACTATATCCACGTAGTTGACCTTGCCCGTGCTCACGTAGCAGCATTGAAGGCTATCGTTGAAAATAAGGGTATTGCTATCTATAACATCGGTACAGGTCATGGTTACTCTGTATTAGATGTAGTAAAGGCTTTTGAAAAAGCTAATGGTGTTCCTGTTCCATATTCTATCAAGCCACGTCGTCCGGGTGACATTGCTACTTGCTATTGTAATCCAGCTAAGGCTGAAGCAGAATTGGGTTGGAAGGCTGAATTCGGCATCGAAGAAATGTGTCGTGACAGTTGGAATTGGCAGAAGAACAATCCGAACGGATTTGAAGAATAAATAGTATTTTCTGAATATGAAAGGGTACCCTGTCTGGGTTCCCTTTTTTTATGCTCTATACGCGCGCGCAATAAATAATAAGGTAGAGCACTTGTCCAGCACAAGTTTCTCTATCTTTTTTATGCTTTACGGCATCTTTTGAGAATCAGTGAGTTAGGAGAAATGTTGCATTTTCCTTGAAAAAAAGAGGCAAGTATATTTGGAGTATATGCTGTAAAGCAGTAATTTTGCACCCGCTTTCGAGAGAGAAACGCAGATGAG
>JAFTTU010000022.1 GCA_017466635.1 Bacteroides sp. | reverse complement strand
TCGGGTTTCAATTCGCCGAAGTGTTGCCAAGCTTTTTCGAACACATCGTTCACGATGTCCTTGCATACCTCCTCGTCCGTGATGAAACGGAAGGCATAGTAATACAAGCGGGCATAGTTTTCCTTGTATAGTTGTTCGAAATTGTATGTCTGGGTCAATTCTCGATGCATATAATACTTTCAGATGATTGCTATCTTCAAGGGGCAAAGATAATGCTTTTTGGGAGATTGGAAAGACTCCTGACGAAACTCTTAGGAACTTCAGACGGGAACTTTATCATAATCTGAATCCACTTTTGTTTGTTTTCTTTAAATAATAGTTCTATATTTGTTTATTCATTAGAAAAATACACTTATGAAAAACGCAATCAAAACATTCGTTACTATCTGTATGATAGTATGCCTGTTGCCAATCGAAGCATTGGCTCAGCAAGCATTGTGGGGAAATGCTCCTGTGATTTCTCCTGAAATTCATGAGAACAATACCGTGACTTTCCGTCTTCGTGCTCCGAAAGCGGTAAAGGTACAAGTGATGGGCGACTGTATAGCAAAGGGGGTAGCCGACTTGGTAGAAAACAAGGAAGGGGTGTGGGAGTATACCACTCCAGAGCCCTTGAAGCCGGAACTTTATGGCTATACTTTCTTAGTAGATGGACTGAAAATCAATGACCCGAGCAATGTGTACATGATACGTGATGTGGCTACGGTGACCAATGTATTTATCATCGGTGGTGAACGAGCCGATTTATATAAGGTGAACGACGTTCCTCATGGTACCGTTTCGAAGGTATGGTATGATAGTCCTACGGCCGGTTTCGATCGCCGACTGACCGTTTATACTCCGGCTGGATATGAAACAAGCGGTAAGCGTTATCCCGTATTCTACTTGTTGCATGGTATGGGTGGTGACGAAAATGCATGGAGTGAATTGGGACGTGCCACTCAAATCCTCGACAACTTGATAGCACAAGGCAAGGCGGAACCAATGATTATGGTGATGACCAACGGTAACTTGGTGATGGAAGCAGCTCCGGGTGAGTCTTCTTGGGGATATGTACCTCCTACTTTCCAATTGCCGAAGACTATGGAAGGTTCATTCGAAACCCATTTCCCGGAAGTGGTGAAGTTCATTGACAAACATTATCGGACCAAGGCGAACAAGAAGAGTCGTGCCATTGCCGGATTGTCGATGGGTGGTTTCCATTCCTTGCACATTTCCAAGCAATATCCGGATATGTTCAATTATGTAGGTTTGTTCTCTGCCGCCATTATGCCTGGCAAGAATGCGACTTCGCCTATTTATGAAAACATGGAAGGAAAGTTGGCGACTCAGTTTGCCAAGAAACCGGCGCTTTATTGGATTGCTATCGGTAAGACCGATTTCCTTTACAAGGCAAATGTAGAGTATCGGAAGCTATTGGATGAAAAGGGCTATCCGTATGAATACTTTGAAAACGAAGATGGTCATATCTGGAGAAACTGGCGTATTTATCTGACTGAGTTTACTCCGAAGCTTTTCAAATAAATTTAGGTAATTACCCCCCCCCATTGTCATTCTGAGCGAAGCGAAGAATCTCGAATACATTCAGTGGATGATACCGAGATCCTTCGCTTCGCTCTGGATGACATTACTTTTAGAAAATCATCTTACATCGGTTTGATGATGAAAGTAAATTCATAATCACCGTAAGGAACTTGGTATTCCGGACGGGCGATGCGTCCCCAACTGTCTTCACAACCAAGACCGGCTTGAATCAAGTCGAAGCAGAAGTTGGTCAAGTCGGCTTCTTCCACTTCAGGAGAATGTCCTTGTTGCTTGTGAGTACCTTCGTCCAACGACTCGATGGTATAGTGGAGTGCCGATGCCGAGAATGGTTCAGCGGCTACTACCTGGATACCACGGCCAGCTGCATTGAGAGTCTTCCACCAACGGAGGTCACTCTTGGTTCCGGTTTCTTGCGGACGGATGTAGGAATAGAACTGTTCGGCTACCGACTGGCGATAGATGCCCAAGTTGGCATTGGCCTTTCGGTCGATGTAGTTCTCTACCGGACCACGACCGTAATACTCTACCTGGTCGAAGCTACGAGGCATTTGCATCTGCATGCCGAAACGGAACATATTGGCCACCTTGGCGCTCTTGTCGGCGGTCATTTTCTGAGTGACCTTCAAGATACCCTCGTTGTTGATGACATAAGTCAAGTTCAACTTGGCAGATACGTCCGGAAGTTCGTATGTCGCTTCGATGATGGCTTGTTGGTCAGCAATGCGTTGTTGCAAGGAAACCAACTTGATGTTCGGGTTCTTCCAAACGGCATATCTTCTTTGCAAGTAAGCACCGAAATCATTGTCGGTCGGGGCACGCCAGAAGTTCGGCTTCAAATAGCTGCCTTCCTTCATCATGTCCAAACCGTTTACTTGGTACTTGCTCATGTAGCCGTTCAACTTGTCGAATTCTATGCGGAAGTTTTCACCGTTGACGATGAGGTAACGTTCGTCATTTTCTTTCAGACTAGGCGCTACTATTTCCCAATTGCTCTTGGCTTGGTTCTTCAGTTCCATGCTAGGAGCCTTGTATGGATTGAGTACAAGCTGTTGTTTGGCAACGATATGTCCGGCTGGAAGTAAGCCTTCGGTATTCTTTAGCTTATAAGCCACATTGAGCAGCCATTCGGAGCATTGGCAAGTCTTGCCGATAGGCAATTGAATCTTGGCGGTCTGCTGAGGAGCGACGTTCAAGTCTTCCACTCTTCCGCTGCGCATTACCTTACCGCCTTTCAGTACCTGCCATTCCAAATAGTATGCCGACAAGTCGCGGAAGAAATATTCGTTGAAGATGCTGATTTCACCGTTCTTGATATCATCCGGACTGGTCCAGATATCCTGGTAGAAATAGCCCACTTCGTACATGTGTGGATTCGGTACACGGTCCGGACTAATCAAACCATTGTCGCAGAAGTTGATGTCCGAGGCGTCGAAACGGTTGAAGTCACCACCGTATGCATAAATCATCTTTCCGTTCTTTCCTGTCCAGCGAACCGATTGGTCTACAAAGTCCCAAATGAATCCGCCTTGGTACTTCGGATACTTGCGGATGATGTCCCAATACTCCTTGAAACCACCTTCCGAGTTACCCATGGCATGGGCATATTCGCATTGGATAAGCGGTTTCTGGTATTGTTCGTCCTTGCTGTATTCCTCGCATCTGTCATAACCCAAATACATCGGGCAATAGATGTCTGTCTTTCCGGTTCTACCGGCTTGTTCGTATTGTACCAAGCGGCTTGGGTCTTCCGCCTTAATCCAATCGTAAGCTTTTTCGAAGTTCGGACCATAGCCTGCTTCATTGCCGAGTGACCAGATGAGGACACTTGGGTGGTTGAAGCTACGTTGGACATTGCGTTGGTTGCGTTCCATGTGCGCCAATGCATAATCCGGATTCTTGGCCAAGGTTTCTTCGTCATAACCCATACCATGGCTTTCGATATTGGCTTCGGCCACCACATAGATACCATATTGGTCGCAGAGTTCGTACCAATAATTATTGTCCGGATAGTGGCAAGTACGTACGGCGTTCAAGTTGAATTGCTTCATTACCTGAATATCCTGAATCATGCGTTCTCTTGAGATGACATAACCGCCGTCCGGGTCCAATTCATGACGGTTGGCACCTTTGAAGAGAACCGCTTGTCCGTTAACCAATACTTGGGCATTCTTCAATTCCACCTTGCGGAAGCCGACCTTTACTGGAATCACTTCGTTGCTACCTTCCATAGATGCATAGAGGGTATATAAATAAGGTGTTTCGGCTGTCCACTTATGTGGATTATCCACTTCGATGGTTGCTTTTTCATGAGTAGCTTGTGCGGTTGCTACTTCCTTACCGGCTGCATCCTTTAAGGTCAGGTTGACTTTGCCACTACCTTTCAGGCTGAGGGCGATATTCAAGGAACCGTTCTTGTAGTTCGCATCCAAATCCGGTGTTACACGGATGTCTTCGATGCGTTTCTTGTCTCGGGCATAGAGATAACAATCACGACCTACGCCGCTATAACGGAAGAAGTCCTGGTCTTCCAAATAAGTGCCGTCACACCAACGGAACACTTGGAAGGCTATCAAGTTCTTTTGGCCGGGTTTCAAGTAAGGGGTCAAATTGAATTCGGCTTCCAGTTTGCTGTCCTCGCTATAGCCTACATACTTACCGTTTACCCACAAGTACATGTTGGAAGTAACGGAGCCGAAGTGAGCGATGATGTCCTTTCCTTTCCAGGAAGCTGGCACTGTGATTTCACGACGATAAGAACCGACATGGTTTTCTTCGGTAGGTACGTAAGGAGGATTGTTTTCGAATTGATTACGCCAGGCATAACCGATATTTACATAGATAGGGTCACCATAGCCATGAAGTTCCCATACACCTGGGACAGGAATGTCATTCCATCCCTTGTCGTTGAAGCCGACTTTCCAGAAGTCAGTCGGACGGGAATCGGCATCCTTCACCCAATTGAACTTCCAAGTGCCGTTCAAAGTCATGAAGTAGGTAGAGTTTTCCTTGACACCCTTCTTGGCTGCATCGGCCGATTCGTACGCAAAGTAATTGGCGTGCATCGGGGCACGGTTGACGGCATTTACTTTCGGGTCTTTCCATTCTTGGAAAGATTGTGCTCCCATGGATAAGGTCATCATGGCAAGCAAGCTTGTCAAAATGTGTTTCTTCATAAGCTGGAATTTTAGAATTTCATTCGATAGACATTGGTTTCCTTCCGGTTGAATCCCATGGCTTGATAAAGCTTGTTGGCGGCTATTCGCTTCGGGTTGGAAGTGAGCATCAAGGAAGGTACATGTTTGGACTTGGTGAATTCGATGGCATGGGCTACCAGCAGTTTGCTGAGGCCTTGTCCACGGAAGGCTTCGTCTACCACAACATCTTCTATCCAGGCTTTACCGCCGGTAGGACTGTAGTAGATGCCTACGGTGAGCATTCCGGCTATCTGTCCGTCTTTCATCAAGAAGAACAGATGGCTGTTCGATGAGGCTAATAGCTCTTTGAACATTTCTTCGGTCAAAGTCATCGGATTCGATGTGAGTTGGTCGAGGAAGCGTTGCATGGCTTCGTGGTATTCCGGAGAATACGTTTGGATTTCGATTATTTCTGTCATGGTAATTAAGATTTGGCTTTAAATACAGGGGTTATCTTTTGTGTCTCTGTCTCGAAACCGAACCAATAACCATGAAGGCATTCTGTATCGGTGGGCAGGAAACAGAGTTTGAGACGTTCATGATAATGACCTTGAAGCACTTCCCAATGTTCGGGCGGTGTTTGATGTTTGGTCTTCACGCGTTCGGCAGGTTGTTTCTTCAAGGACATGCCGGCCTCTATCCAAGCGATGCTGGCTTGGGTAAGGTACGACGGATAATACTCCTTTATATATAGGTAGAGGACCAATCCACGCTTTTCCAAACTCATGGGTTGGTCGATGAGGTTGGTTTCGGTCAGATACTCCAAGAAATGATACAAGAATCCTTCTTCCTTCATGATCAGTTCACGGGTCAGGCATTGCCAGGCAGGAGTATTGTAGAAAGCATCCAGCAAGCGGGACAAACGACGGGCTACTTGTAGTTCACTGGTGCTGATTTCACGAGTATGCAACACTTCATAAGGAGGAAGCGGTGAATAGCGGATGCCCAATTCTTCGGCTCTACGACGCATTTCTGTACCGGGTAATAGCTTGAGAGACTCCAGTTGGATTTCTCCAGCCTGATATTCGGCTAGGGTAAGAATATCTTCAAAGATTTCATTCAATCGATAGAGTGGAAGTCCGGCAATAAGGTCGGCATGGGTTTCCATATTGTGGAGCGAACAAAGGAATTGTAATCCATCGAGCGCATCGCTTAGTTTTCCCAAACGTCGGCATTGTTCCAATACAGGTTCACGCAGGCTTTGGATACCGGCTTCCAAGTGTAACAATCCCTCCGGAAGTTGTTGCAGTTCGGCTTTCAGCTCTTCGGAGAGCAGAGCAGGATGGATTTCCAGATGGAAACGGATGTGTGGGTGAAATACCAAAAAGAGATTCAGCAGTTCTTTCGCTCTTCGGGGATTGAAATTGAATGTACGGTCCAATACGCGGACATTTTGGATGCCGTGGCGATGGATTGTCTGCAATCGTTGGCGGATGGCATCGATGGAAAGGGTACGGACCGGTTTCTCTCCTCCACTGACACAAAAGGCACAAGTATTGAAACATCCTCGGGTAGTTTCCAATTGTACGAAAGGCTTGCCCCAATTCATGAAGCGACTCTCTTCGGGAGCAGTCAGCTGGTCGAATGTAAGTACTCTGGCCAATCCATTGTCCTGATATTGTTTTTCATTGTCTAGATAGCATAGGCCTGTAATGGTTTTCCATTGTTCGGGTTCGTTCCAACATTTCAACCATTGGGGAAACTCTGCTTCTCCTTCTCCTCGGAAGACACAATCCACAAACGGATTCCGACGAAGGAAGGCTTCGTTTTCGCCCAAGAACTCCGGCCCGCCTAAGATGACACAAGCTTTCGGGAGCAATGCCTTTACTCTCGAAACAATATGCATCAGCGATTCATGGTTGAATAGCCAACAAGTAGCAGCCAGTATATCCGGTTGGCGACGGTAGATTTCATCTACCACCATCCCAATGTTTTCATTGATTGTAGCAGATACGATGTCCCATTGATATTCGGGATTGTCCTTCACTTGTGCATGGAGGGCAGGCAATGCCAATGACGAATGGGCATAGGAACTATTGAGGTCTATCCAAAGAATCTTCATGAATCGGTCGTTTGTTTGTACAAAAGTACAAATTTTCTTTCTATCTTTGTCTTACTTAAAACAGAATACTATGCTTTTAGCCCGAAGAATATGGAATTGGTGCCGACGTTTTCGCTATCGTTGTGGTTATGGAGTACACTCGCCGTCGGATTTCTTCTTGATTACCTCTGTTATGTACGAAGGTTTGCCCTACTATGCCTACGATAGACTGAAAGCATCCTCCGGATTGAAATCATTGCCCCATTATCGGGAGAAGGTGAATAAATTGTTGTTCCGTTTGGTCAACTATTTCCGACCGGCATCCTTGATAGAGGTAGGGGAGGGAAACGGTGATTCCATCCGATACATGAGGGAGGCCCGTACTTCCATGAAGTCCGTCTGCTTGAAAGGGGAGGACAAGGAAGAAACATTGCGTAGATTGAAGATAGAATTGGAGAAAGCCAAGAAACTCGATTTTCTGCATATTGGCCATACCTATTATTATAAGGAGGTCTTCGAGATGGCATTTCCCTATCTGCATGCCCAGTCGTGTGTGGTGGTGGGCAATATCTATGCTTCTAAAGAGCAGAAAGCCTGGTGGAACCAGTTGTTGACCGATGAACGGGTACGGATTTCATTCGATTTGTATGACATCGGTTTGTTATTATTTGAAGAAAAACGATTTAAACAGAATTATAAAGTAAATTTCTTTTAATATCATGAAGAAGAGTTTGATATATACCCGTACGGGTGACAAAGGAAAGACCTCTTTGGTAGGAGGTGCTAGAGTGTCCAAGACCCATGTCCGTCTGGAAGCATACGGCACGGTGGATGAATTGAATTCCCAATTAGGTTTGCTCTATACTTATCTGACCGAGGAGGATGACCGGAAGTTGATTCTTTGGGTACAGCACAAGTTGTTCTCGGTAGGTTCGTATTTGGCTACTGACCAAACCAATACGACTCTCCGTATCGAAAGTCAGATTGCCGATGAGGACATTCAACGTTTGGAACATGCCATTGACGAAGTAGACGGTCAACTGCCCCCATTGAAAGCTTTCGTGATTCCGGGCGGTTCTAGAGGTTCGGCGGTTTGTCAGGTATGCCGTACCGTGTGTCGTCGGGCAGAAAGACGCATACTTTCGATGGCGGAAGAGCATGAAGTGACAGAGAATGTTTCAGCCTTTGTCAATCGCTTGTCTGACTATTTGTTTGTTTTGGCAAGAAAAATGAACTTATTGTCCCAAACTGATGAAATTTATTGGGATAAAAGTTGTATTTGAAAGATTTTGTTATACTTTTGCGGCTGAATAGAGAGTATAATCAAATTGTATCATATTTTAAACTTGAAATACTATGTATTGGACATTAGAATTAGCTTCGAAGTTGGAAGATGCCCCATGGCCAGCAACCAAGGATGAATTGATTGACTATGCTATCCGCTCTGGTTCTCCATTGGAAGTCATTGAAAACTTGCAGGAAATGGAAGATGAAGGTGAAATCTACGAAAGCATCGAAGATATTTGGCCAGACTATCCTAGTAAGGAAGACTTTTTTTTCAACGAAGATGAATATTAATGAAAATAGAAACGTGGCGGGGTTTGCATCAAAACACCGCCACGTTTTGTTATAAATGCTTAATTGTTTTTGGGAAAGAACATCATGCATGAATTTTTGTTTATCTTTATGTCGTTAAACTAAAAAGAGTTGAAATATGAAAAAGGTATTAAGTTTTTTGATGGTGGTGGTTGCTCTGATGATGGTAGCTCCGGCACAAGCACAATTGATTAAATTCGGAGTGAAAGGTGGTATGAACTTTTCCAAATTGGATATTAATGCGGAAACCTTTGGTGATATAATGGATAATTCAACAGGCTTTTTTATAGGCCCGATGGCAGAAGTTACGCTTCCGATAATTGGTTTGGGAGTGGATGGTGCTTTGATGTTTTCTCAAAAGGGCAAAGGAGAACATAAGCAGCAAGGTATTGAAATCCCGGTTAATTTGAAATATACTCTTGGCTTGGGAAGTATGTTCGGCATATATTTGGCAGTTGGTCCTGACTTCTTTTTCAACTTTAAGGATATTACGGTTCCTTTATGGGTTGGTGGTGACGCTATTTATAATGCAGAAGCTTCAAAAAAAACTCAAGTGGCTCTGAATTTGGGAGCGGGCTTAAAGCTTCTTCGTAAATTGCAGGTGGGAGTGACTTATCAGGTTCCGATGGGAAATAGCTTCGATTTGAGAAATGTGGATGTCAAAACCAAGACTTGGCAAGTATCGTTGGCTTATATTTTCTAAGTTAAAGAAAAAGAATAGAGGGAGGCATTTCAAAAAAGTGCCTCTTTTTTTATACTTTTGCCTACATGAAAAAATACGTGGATGTTATAGTGCCGTTGCCCATTGCCTCGCAATATACCTATTCGCTTCCTGCCGAGCTGGAGGATAGCGTGCAGGAAGGGTGTCGTGTGGTGGTGTCGTTTGGACGGAAAAAGTTCTATACGGCCATTGTCACGAAGGTGCATTATGCGGCTCCAGAAGGGTATGAGACGAAAGACATCGAAGAAGTCTTGGATACTTCACCGATATTGCTACCCCGTCAGTTTCAGTTTTGGGAGTGGTTGGCTTCCTATTATTTATGTACCTTGGGCGATGTCTATAAAGCAGCAATGCCATCGGGCATGAAGCTTGAGAGTGAGACCGTGGTGGTATATAATGACGAGTTTGAAGCAACACATCCATTGGGAGATAGCGAACAACGATTGCTCGACTTGCTCAGTGCGGATAAGGAGCAATGTGTCACTCAGTTGCAACGGGCTATCGGGTTGAAGAACATTCTTCCTATAGTGAAACGCTTGCTTGACAAGGAAGCCATTTTTGTCAAGGAAGACTTGAAACGGAATTACAAGCCTCGTACCGAAGCTCGCGTCCGTTTGGTAAACCGGGAGTTGGACGAACCAGGAATGATGACCTTGTTCAATGAACTTTCGAGAGCCAAGAAGCAGTTGGCTGTATTGATGAAGTATGTAGAGTTGTCCGGTTGGGCTGGTAGAGGTGAATACTTGCAGGAAGTTACCAAGAAAACGTTGTTGGAAAAAGCAGGCGCTACCAGCACCATTTTCAATGGTTTGGTAGATAAAGGCATCTTCGAAGTCTATTATCAGGAAATCGGACGTTTGGACAAGTCGGAAGTAGCCACAATGGAAGGAAATACCTTGAATCCGGCTCAGCAAGAAGCTTTTCGAGGAATCATGGATAGCTTCCGGCAGAAGAATGTGTGCTTGCTTCATGGAGTGACTTCCAGTGGAAAGACTGAAATCTATATTCATCTCATTCAAGAAGCATTGAAAGCGGGGAAACAAGTGTTGTATTTGTTGCCTGAAATAGCCTTGACTACTCAAATTACCGAACGTTTGAAGCGAGTGTTCGGCAAACGTCTCGGTGTCTATCACTCGAAATTCCCGGATGCTGAACGGGTGGAAATCTGGAAAAAGCAGTTGGGTGAGGAAGAATACGATGTCATCTTGGGTGTCCGTTCTTCCATCTTCTTGCCATTCAAACGATTGGGGTTGGTGATTGTGGACGAGGAGCATGAAAATACCTACAAGCAACAAGACCCGGCTCCTCGTTATCATGCCCGGAGTTCGGCCATTATGTTGGCATCGATGTATGGAGCAAAGGTGCTTTTGGGTACTGCTACTCCCAGTGTGGAAAGCTATTTCAATGCCACAACCGGTAAGTATGGTTTAGTGGAGTTGAAGGAAAGATACAAGGATATCCAGTTACCGCATATCGAAAAGGTGGATATCAAGGAATTGGCGCACCAGAAGCGCATGCAAGGACCTTTCTCGCCGATGCTGGTCAAAGAAGTACACGATGCATTGGAGCGGAAGGAACAAGTCATTCTTTTCCAGAACCGTCGTGGATTTGCACCGATGATGGAGTGTCATATGTGTGGATGGGTGCCGAAATGCAAGAATTGCGATGTGAGTCTGACTTATCACAAAGGAATGAATCAGCTGACATGCCATTATTGTGGATGCACGTATCAAGTGCCCCGTTCGTGTCCGGCTTGCGGGGGAGTGGAACTGATGAACCGTGGTTTTGGGACAGAGCGGATAGAGGACGATATCCAGTTGATATTCCCGGAAGCCCGAGTGGCTCGAATGGATTTGGATACGACCCGTACCCGTTCGGCTTATGAGAAAATCATTGCTGATTTCGAACAAGGAAAGACGGATATATTGATAGGTACACAGATGGTCTCCAAGGGCTTGGACTTCCAGCATGTCAGTGTGGTGGGGATACTCAATGCTGACTCCATGTTGAACTATCCGGATTTCCGAAGTTACGAACGGGCTTTCCAACTGATGGCCCAAGTAGCAGGACGTGCCGGACGGAAGAACAAGCGTGGGTTGGTCATTCTTCAAACCAAGTCGCCCGATTTGCCGGTCATTCATCAAGTGATACGGAACGATTACGAACAATTGTATTACGACCAGTTGGCCGAACGGCAATTGTTCCGATATCCGCCCTATTATCGTTTGATTTATGTTTACTTGAAACATCGGAAGGAATCGGTACTCGATATGGCGGCAGATGCCATGGCTACCATGCTCCGTTCAGGATTGGGTGATAGGGTGTTGGGACCGGACAAGCCGCCTATTGCCCGGATTCAGACTTTGTATATAAAGAAAATGATTGTGAAAGTGGAGCAAACCGCTTCGATGACCAAAGTCCGTGATTATTTGATGGCGGTACAACGGAGCATTGTCGAAGACGAACGTTTCCGCTCCTTGATAGTATATTATGATGTAGATCCTCAGTAGAGATATGAAGATAGAACTTGACATGCATACCCATACGCTGGCCAGTGGTCATGCGTTCAGCACCATTCAGGAAATGGCAAAGGCAGGGGCGGAGAAGGGACTGAAGCTTCTCGGCATTACTGAGCATACACCGGGTATTCCGGGTACCTGCGACCCGATTTATTTCCGCAACCTTCATGTAGTACCCCGAAAGATGTATGGCATCGACCTGATGCTGGGAGCTGAAATCAATATCCTCGATGGCAAGGGAACCCTCGATGCTGATGAGGCTTTGATGAAAAAGTTGGATATTCGTATTGCCGGTATTCATTTGTTGTGTTATGAACATGGTACGGTAGAAGAAAATACATACGGCATGATGCAAGCTATCCGTCATCCATATATCCAGATTATCAGTCATCCGGGTGATGGTACGGCGAAGCTGAACTTCGAACCGATGGTATTGGCGGCCAAGGAATGTGGTACGTTGCTTGAAATCAATAACAGCTCGTTGAAACCGGCTCGTGGGAAGGTGGATGCCCGTACCAATAATTGGGAGATTCTCCGTTTGTGTAAGCAATACGAGGTGCCTGTTATTTTGGGAAGTGATGCACACATCTCTTTCGATATTGCCAATTATCAGTATATCCATGAGTTGTTGCATGAAACGGAATTCCCGGAAGACCTGATTGTGAACCGGAGTGTGGAAGTGTTTATGAATTGTTTGAAAAAGATTTGATCATGAAAATATTATTCGTTTGTTTAGGAAACATTTGCCGTTCTTCATCGGCAGAAGAAGTGATGCGTACTTTCATCAAGCGTGAAGGTTTGGAGAATCAGATTGAGGTCGATTCGGCAGGAATCTTGAGTTATCATCAAGGGGAATTGCCTGATGGCCGAATGAGGATGCATGCTTATCATCGGGGATATGAGTTGACCCATCGCTCTCGTCCCGTTTGTACGGAAGACTTCTTTGAGTTTGATATGATTATTGGTATGGACGACCGCAACATTCAGGACTTGAAAGACCGTGCTCCATCGCCGGAGGCTGAAAAGAAAATTTGCCGCATGACGGACTTTTGTCGTACCAAGTTGGTGGACTATGTACCTGATCCATACTATGGCGGTGCCCAAGGTTTCGAGAATGTGCTCGATATCCTGGAAGATGCTTGTGAAGGATTGTTGGAAGAAGTAAGAAAAGGGCTTTAAGCTGTTCAGCTTAAAGCCCTTTTCTTA
This sequence comes from Bacteroides sp., assembly GCA_017466635.1. GTDB lineage: Bacteria > Bacteroidota > Bacteroidia > Bacteroidales > Bacteroidaceae > Phocaeicola. The sequence continues at coordinate 2,220 of JAFTTU010000022.1, read as the reverse complement.
CTTCTTCAATTCCGGATAAGTGATACGGGTATGATAAACCGTTTTCAGTTTTTCCTTGAACAGAGCCTTCACCATGGCAATGTCCTTGAAGGTAATCGGACATTCCTTGAAGAATCCTTCGGCTACCTGTCCGTCCACAATCTTGTCAATCAGCGTATTGATGCTTTCTTCGGTGTATTCCGGCAAACTACGTGAGGCAGCTTCCACCGCATCTGCCATCATCAGAATGGCTTGTTCCTTGGTGAACGGATTCGGCCCCGGATAGCTGAACTTCTCGATATCCACTTCTTCGTTAGGATGTTCATTCTTGTACGAAATGTAGAAGTATTTCGCTACACCTGCTCCATGATGGGTGCGGATGAAATCCTTGATAACCTTCGGGAGTTGGTGCTTTTCGGCCAATTTGATACCATCGGTAATGTGGCTGATGATGACTTGTGCGCTCTGTTCGTAGCTGAGGCTCTTGTGTGGATTGATGCTGGTCTGGTTTTCGGTAAAGAAAGCCGGATTCATCATCTTCCCGATATCGTGATACAAGGCACCGGTACGTACCAGCTGACTATTGGCGCCTATCTTGTTGGCGGCTTCAGCGGCTAGGTTGGCCATCTGCAAGGAGTGTTGGAAAGTGCCGGGAGCCACTTCCGACATTTCGCGAAGCAACTTGTTGTTGATGTTTGAAAGCTCCACGAGGGTTACATTGGAAGTAAATCCAAATGTCTTTTCCAAAATGAACAATAATGGATAAGCAAACAACAACAGAATACCATTGATGACAAAATAGATATACATTCGGGTATTCAGCTTGGTCAAGTCGTTTTCCAACATCAGGTCGAAAGCGAAATGAACCAATGCATAACAAATGACAACAATCAATGCCGTACGGAGCAATTGCGAACGTTGGGATAGTTCTCGCAAACTATAGATAGCGGTCATACCTGCAGCTATTTCCATGATGATGAATTCATGCGGGTAGCGCAAGAAGATGGAACATATCAGGATGATGACGCTATGTGCCATGAAAGCGGTACGCGAATCGAGGAAAATACCGATGATGATAGGAATCATAGCCAATGGGACGACATAGACATTGGACAGATTCTGTTCCACCATGATGGACAGCAATACCGGGAAGAATACAATGAGGGCAAAGAGCAAAAGTACACTTCTCTTCCGTTGGTAGTATTCTTTACGGAACAATTCCAGATAAATCATGAAACAGATGATGAGTACACTGACCAATATGATTTGCCCCATATAAGTCTGACGGATTTCTTGGATGGATTCGCTCCGTTTTTCCCATTCTTTTTCCAAAGAGCGGAGGATGTCGTAAGTATGTTCATTGATGATTTCTCCACGGTCGATAATCTTTTGTCCGGTCTGAACCAATCCCTTGGCAGGTGCTACTCTGGCTTGTAATTCTTGTAAGATCACTTCCGATTTTTCCAAATCAAAAGTGATGTTGGAAGCTAGATAGTTGCTTAAGTTACAGGATTGCAAGATACGCTTGTTGTAATGGGCGGTATCGGAGTTGAGGATATATTCGTAGGCTTCCTTGACGGTGAACAATTGTTCGGCCTCCTCGTTGGTGGCTATGTTCCCGTTTACTATCTGTACTTGGATAATGCTGTCTTCCGACAGGAATTGTGCATCTTGGGCAGACAAGACACCTCTTTGGTAGATATGCTTGAGTGTACGTTCAATGTATCGGAGATAATCCGAACTAGGGAGCGTGAACTTCATGTCCCGGTTATAGTCTTCACGGAACTTGACGAGCATGTTCTTTTCTACATTCTTGTCCATCAGGAAGTAGGGCTTGTAGAAAGTACGTATACTGTCTTGCTCTTTCTGTATTTGTTGGTCGCTCTTATAGATGCGGACATCAAACGGAGCCTGCAAGAGTCCGTATTTCCACGGCGTGTTGATGTCGAACTCATAATTGAACTTTCCTTCCTTCGGCATGAAGTAGGTAATGATGCTTACTGTAACGATAAAAATGAGGCATTTGTACAACAAATCCTTATAGGAAAACCTTCTGTGGGTATTGATACTATTCATAATCGTATAATTTTGTGCGCAAATTACGAAAAAATCGGGAATTTAGATTACTTTTGCACAGTATTTTATAGATAAAGAACAAATGTCAGATAGAAAAGTAAGAGTTCGCTTTGCTCCGAGTCCTACTGGAGCGTTGCATATCGGCGGTGTACGTACCGCTTTATA
>JAFTTU010000191.1 GCA_017466635.1 Bacteroides sp. | reverse complement strand
GCCTGATTGCCATAATCTTGATACAACTTCCTCACATGGTTCTCAGAACCCAACCAAGTATCCAAGTTTACTGATTCATTCCCTGAAGCCAATGTAAGGAACTTCGTATCAATATAATCCGGGCCACATTTATAAGGCTGTACCTTCATGCCTCTATGAGTCAAGGCACGCAACAAGCCCATGGTAAAGGTCGTTTTACCGCTTCCTGAAGAAGCTGCTCCAATGATGAATTGTGGTTTCATAGACATTCTTTAGGAAATAAGAAGTGTAAAAACGAGTGAAGAAGGCATGGTTTCTTAATGGATGAACATTTAACTTTTAAAACCCACTTTGAACAAGAAATCCATCACCTTCTTCATCGCCTTATACTGATTATTAATCTACTAATTACTTTTCCACTTTCATGGCTCTGATAATATCAAAGCAGAAGCCACTTTCCAACTTGACACCTTCTTCTACTTTTCCCGAAGCGATATCATAGATATATACACCCGCACTCAACGCCTCCTTATTAGCGATGCCGATGTATGCCTTTCCGGCTACAATCACCGAACGCTGCGAGAAACGGCCACTGCTGTAAGGTAAATCTGTACCATTGTACTTCACGCGTTCTCTGGTGTTGTTGTTCAAATCGACAATGGCATAGAAATTGTTTACCGCATCAATACCCGTCGGCTTGACACCACTTGCCAATTCTGCCTTATGGTTACGCATGTAAACCAATGCCTTACCGTTGCCTAAATATTGGATGGTATGCAACTTTCCTTCCGGATTCGGCAAAGCGTTGTAACCAGCATCGAAGTTGGTTGCTCCAGCCTTCATACGCAACAAAGAGCCATATTCGATACCGTCTTCCTTCAAGAGACCAGCCAAATAAAGATTGCCGTTTTCATCGTACATCACCGTGTTCTGCATCAATTCACCATATGCACTGGCTGTAGATTCAAGCGCGAGGTTGGCATCCACTTCATTGACTTGGGTTACCTTCATGGTTTTAGGATCAGGAATGACTGCCACGCACAATTTAGACTGTTCTGCATCAGTGATACCTTCACCATTCTTGGCTATAAAGAAATAAAGCAAATCACCCGATTCCTTGCGATAAGTCAAGATGCCCGAAGTAGAAAGGTCAGTGTAACCTTCTGGAATTGTCAGGTTCAGTACACCATTGTCGATAATCTGCATGTTCTCTTCATTCAGTTTCACCCAAAATACCATTGTCTTGTCACCGTTTGTCCCCATGAGCAACAATGTCTTGTCGTCATCTATCCAAGCGTGTGTATACTTACGACCTGCGAATGTCGGTGTAACCTTCTCACCGTTCACATCAATCTCCTTCATACCAGCTTGAGGAACACTCACTTCGTCTGCCACATATTCATCGCCGCTTGCATCAACAGCAAAACGGAACTTCACGAAAGCACCACCCTTTTCCGGTACCTGGTAATGATACTCACCCTTCGTAATACTTTCCATGGTGTACTTGCTGGTCAATTCATAACCTTTGCTTGTAAACTGCACCATCGGTTGGTCAGCGTTCAGTGAAGTGACGCTTCTCACAAATGTACCGTTCTTGTTCATACTCATACCCCCATGCTTTACCGGGCATACATACAACTCAAAACGATAATCAGCGATATCTTCTACCGGTGCTTCCGGTTCTACAGGAGTCGGATCATCATCATTCGAGCAAGCCGCAAAAGAAGCCGCCATCATCAGAGCCATAAAGGCCATTGAAAGAAATTTAAACTTTTTCATTTTCATGTTATTAATGATTAGTGAATAAATAATCTGAATTTGGCAAAGAATGCTCGTCCCGGCTTTTGAAGCATGTAGTTGTCATACGCCAATCTGTCGAACAGATTCGTGCATTCCAATGACAGATTGTATCGTCCGTCCTTCCAACTATACTGCATGGCCGCATTGATAAGGTTCTGCTCCGGGATACGGGGTTTCGTCTTGGCCGATCCATAAGCCTCCCACGTCAAGTAGAACCAGTGTACCCACTGATAGTCCATACTGATTTTCAACCTACTTTCCGGTAGCAAGACGTTGTGGAAAGCATACGAGGCCTCCGCATTGACAAATGTCCACGGCTTATTAGGGACACGGTTATTATAAGTGGCCGACAAGGCCCCACTTTCCAAATATTTCCGTTGGTCACGAGAGTCCTGGTAGCTGGCATTGAGCATCAAACCCAACTTATCCGCCCAATCATAGCGTACTTCGCCTTCTACCCCTTTAATGTGAACCGCTTCCACGTTCTCGTATTGCATCATCCCTTCCTGTTCTTTCACCGTCGTCTTGATGTAGTCATCCACCAGACGGATGAACCCATTCACTTCATAATAAAGATGGTGAGAGGGAGCCAATGTAATATTTCCAAACAAACCGAGATTGAAATTCTCACTGCTTTCAGGACGCAAGGCAATATTGGGATAGATGGTTGAACCATTTCCCAACAATTCGCGTGCGATAGGCAGACGTACACTGTGCTCGTAAGACGCCTTTATCGCCCACGGCTCACTCACTGTCAAGCGTGTACCCACACCATACCCCCAATAACTCTGTGTATTGCTAGGCTTTACTTCGTCAGAACCTGTAATGAACGACAATTCGGTCTGCTCCACCTTCAGGTGATTGATGTAGTCCTTCAGAAAGAATACGTTATTGAGTTTTCCATCAAGGAACGACTGATTATAAGACAATCCCACAATGTGCTTCACCAATACATCATTGGTAGGCACATAAGTCTTGTCCATCTCATCGTATTGCTTGTTTCCTGCCCGGTTCAGCACATAGTTCAAGTTCAGGGAATGCTTGTCATTCAGGCGGTATTCGGCATTTCCACGCACGATGGTCATCGGGCGCTTGTAGTGGCGCAACGATTTGCCGCGTCCACGGATTTCACTGGAAGCGTTCTTGATGTAAGAGCCATCCCAATAATATTTGCGGAATACGGTATCTACGGTTTGCGAATGGTCCCATGTTTGCGAAAGGGATGCATGCACATCCAAGTCTTTGACCAAGAAATCCGCTTTGTTATACCGCAAGGATACATTGGCCGATTCCGTATTTCTCTCTGCCATACCATAGACCCACGATTGTAGAGAACCCGTTTGAAGTTCCTTGTCTATCTTAGAGACAGAAGCCGACACAAAGAATTCATCTGCCCACGACTTGTCTGTCACACCGGCTTCCAGCTGACCGAACAAAGAAAAATAATCATCGTGGAAACGTCGGCAGTCTTTCGTCACGAAGGAAGTCTTGTCTTCGCTAGGTACTTCCACACGCTTCATTTGGTAGTCATTCTTCGAATAGTTCACACCAGCCACCGGCTTGATGATGATTCCCGTTTGGGGCATCACATATTGTGCATGAAAGTTGAATTGATGGGTATGAAAAGAACCGACGCTGTACGAAGCATCCAAGAAATTCTTCTTCTGCCGATTGGTAATGATATTGATGGCACCCCCCAAAGCATCGGAGCCTAAATGTGCCGGGATTACCCCTTTATAGATTTCTACCCGTTCGATAATGTTGGTGGGAAGATTGGCCAATGTTACACCGGTACCTTTCGAATCGAGCGGCATACCGTCCAGAAAGTACCGGATGGAGTTACCGGACAAGCCATTGATGGAAAGGTCATAGTCCGAACCTACACCACCTTCCTCACGCACTTTTACACCAGTTGTCTTATTGACGATGGTATTCAGGCTCTGTGTGGTATTAACCAGCGGCTTTATGTTCATGGCATTGACAGCATATGCCCCTTCACGCAATTGCTGAGCCTTGCTCTTTCCGTATACTTGCACTGATTCCAGATTCACAGCGTTCTCTTTCAGCACAAAATCCACCCGCTGATCAGCACGTACCGACACCTTCCGCTCTTGCGGTTCATACCCCATCATCGAGACTACCAACGTGTATTCCCCTTGAGCTACAGACAGGGCATACTTTCCCTGTTCGTCCGTATAGCTACCGTTTGAGGTATTCTTGATGGCTACAGCTGCGGCAAATATAGGCTCACCTTGAGTGTCTTTTACCACTCCGGTCAATTTAAACGGATGTTGGGCATGAGCCCCTAAAATGATACATACCAGAAGTAGCAGACTAACAATTCCTTGTTTCATTATTTAAATTTTTCATCATTATCAACTACCTCTCGGGATTAAAATGACGAAACGCAAATGAATACATAAATCCGTTAGCCCTGCATCTTTTTTCAGAAGATACGAGAAGACCTCATGAATGCAGTGTGTCCGAAGCTTTTATTACCCGAAAGCTTTTCAAACTACGAATTGGCAGGTCTTCTGGCTCGTTCCATCTTTGATGCCTTCCCATCCTTTAAGGACAGTGGCTCTTGCGGTAATCAAAGACATTTACGGAACTTACAGCAGCGGTG
>JAFTTU010000190.1 GCA_017466635.1 Bacteroides sp. | reverse complement strand
CCCGCAAGCGTAACGGGTGATGAACTTCTTGTCGGCACTGCTCCTGCGCCAATCATAGGGCACCAGAAACAGGGAGAAAGCATAAAAAAGCATCACCAGAAGGGCAAGTAAACGAAACCATACATTGAATTCACCCAAATGTGACCACAAGTCGGCATAGGTATAGATGGGAGTGTACACAATACCCGTACACAAACCGATGAACACCAGCAGCAACAAAGGGGAAAACAAAAGCGCATAAACCAAAGTGCGACTGACGGTAGGACGCATGACCTCCAGCGGATAGAGGAAAAATGTCATCTGCATCAGAAAAGGCACAAACGTGTGCTCCGGCTCGAAGAAAGCGCTATCGGCCGTAGTAGTACCCAACCAGGTACGGAAGATGAATGTCAAAGTAAAAAGGGCAGACACCCAGCTGAAGAGTGCCTGAATGGTACGTGAGTAATCCTGCGGTTCATGCCGGCGTCTCCACAACAAAAAGCCGCAGACCACAAACGCCAGGGTCATCAGTACTAAAAATAGGGTAGCTATGTATTTCATTGTCCGAATTATTTCATATTCTTCTCACTTATAAACTTTGCCTAAATGGTGGCCTATAAACCACCTGTGCGGCAACAAAAATAATAAAAACTCGGATAAAACGCCAAATTCAAGACACTATATTTTCACCCAGATGATGGCAGATGGCAGTTCATTTTGAGCAAGTAATTAAAAGAAAAGGGATATAATCACTATACCCCTTCTCTTGACTTGACCTTTTTTAAACCTATTAACTATGATAAAACTAGTTCAATCCAAACAATTCGTTATAACCCGGATTCTGTGTCAAGTTCGGATTCAAGTTAATCTGATCTTGAGGAACCATTTCCAAGTAGAAGATATCGTTCCAGCCACTACCTACTGACAAAGGACCATGCTTGGTATAAATCCAACCACTACCTGCATCATTGTTCTGAGCAGTTGCATAACCATTCGACTGGATTTCATTATAATCTACAAACTGGCCGGTATACTTACCTGTACCGTAAGGCAAGTCGACTGCTGTTACCCATGCACCGCACGGCTGACGATTGGTGTAATAAGGAGCCTTGTGCCAACGCTTCACATCGTAGAAGCTAAAGCCTTGTCCCATGAGTTCGACCATACGCTCACGACGGATTTCCCAAAGAACCGGGTCTACTTCATAGTTGGTCTTGGCATCATAGCCACGAGTCCAGGCAGCTGTACCACGGTCACGGTTCGGGTCGAAGTCCGGACCGATTTCGGCTACTACCATCGGAGCTACCTCCACACGGTCACGGAGGAGATTGATGGTCTTGTCGGCTACCCCCTGGTCGAACTGACCGAGTTCCCATGCAGCTTCGGCATAGTTCAGCAATACTTCTTCGATGGTGAAGATAGGCTTGTCCGAAGTCTGATAGTAGTCATTGCTACCTACTTCCCACATGGTGAAGTGCTTCCAGAAATAATAACCTGTCCAGCTACGCATGTAGTTGTCCGTCTGGCTATATTGGGTAATGTTAGGCGATGAGTGAGTCATGGAGCCACCCCAGTTGTGTCCCGGAAGACGCTTCGAACCGATGGACTCGTCGCCTGTACCGTTTTCGCAGAAGATATTCGCTCCGAAGTAGTCGATGTAGCGACGGAACTTTTCTTCGTATTCCGGAGTAATCACGAAGTTACCCAAGTTCTGCAAGCTCTCGCCCGCTTTCCAGAATTGCCACTTCTTGAAAGTAGTCACATTGTCCGGATTGGCATGTGTAACGTATGCATTGGCCTGTGCCGGAGGACAGAAGTTGATGTGCAAACGTGGGTCACGGTTTTCGTAGTAGTCCCACAAGTCCTTACCTTCGCCCCCTTGGAAGCCCGATTCGGCATTGTTGATAGGCTTGCCGTTCTTCATCAGGAACATGTCCACGGTGTGCTGAGGAGCATCCGCACGGTGCGCTTCCACGTGTACCAAGTCGCTGAAACGATGGCGGAGCAACGGGTCGAGGTATTGCTTGTACATGATGACACCCGGCACCTTGCCCAAGTCTTCACTGGTCATCACTTCATCATAGCCTGCACCCGGATACTTGTTGATACCACTGCCCTTGTGAAGGGTAGGATAAGCATTCATGAGTTCTTGCGAAACGGTGAGACACTTCTGCAAGTATTGCTGCCAAGGTTCGTTCAATCCATGATACTTCGCCCAAGTACCTTCACGGAGAAGGAATCGGCTGAGAGCTGCCTTGATGGCATTAGCGGTCAACGCATTGTCTCCGTCCTTCGAGGTATCTCCGATATTGGCTGCTGCATATTCCAGACGGGAAATGATGGAATCCACCACCTCGGCACGAGGAGTACGAGGACCGTAGGCTTCTTCACTTTCATCAGTCAAGACGGTATTGATCCAAGGTACATCACCATACTTGGCCACAAGTTCCATGTACCACCAAGCGTGGAAGAAGTAACCTACCGAACGCCAATGCTTCTTTTCGTCCTCTGTCAGATTACCGTCATCCAGATGACTGAGCATGATGTTCACGATACGTGGATACTGGAAGTTCCAGTTGTTGGAGCTGGTGGTCTGGCTCAAGCTTCCGTAAGCATACGGGTTGAAGCTGTTGTCGCGGGTAGTCATGATACCAGCATAATAATCACTGTTCCACTGGCCTCCCCAATAGTAACTGCCACCGGAGAAGTTGGTATAGATACGTGTATCGGTAAAGAGTCCGTAACAATTGTACATATAGCTCTTGAAATTGTCGTATGTCTGGAAGGCATTCGATTCGCCCAAAGACGTAATCGGAGTCTTTTCCAGGAAGTCGTCGTTACAAGCAGTAAAGACGGACAAGGCAGCGATGCCGCTCAATAAAATATTTTTTACTTTCATAGCTTTCATAGTTTTTAGAATGATACATTAGCTCCAATAGACCAAGTGCGATAGAATGGATAAGACCAATTCAAGCTTTCCGGGTCATAACCCTTCGGCAAGTCTGTGAACGTAGCGAGATTTTCCACGCTGACATACAACCGAAGCTGGTTGAGGTGAATCTTCTGAATCCACTGTTGTGGGAACGTATAGCTCAATGTCACGTTCTTGATACGCATGTACGAACCATCCTGAAGATACTTGTCGCTGGTGCGTGAGTTGCTTCCTGCATTACCGCCTTGTCCGTAGATACGGAAGAGCTTGGCATCCGGATTCTTCGGCACCATGTAGTTCGGGTCGGCAGGGTCGTAACTGATGGCTTGCCAATAGTCCGTCTGGTTGTAGTAAACCGGGTCGAATACACCGTCGTTGCCACCGGCATTGAACGGGAAGAGTGCCCGTCCGCCCAAAGCTACATCACGCTTTCCCACACCCTGCAGCATCATGCTGAGGTCGAATCCCTTGTAGCCTACACCCAAGTTGGCACCGAACTGGAAACGCTGGGTACTGTTACCGATAATCTTGCGGTCGCCCGGGTCGTCCACCGTACCTGCACCAGTATTGATGATGCCATCACCGTTCAAGTCCTTGAACTTCTCGTCACCCGGCTGCGGAGTATAACCATTAATCTTGGCCACGCCTTCCTTCAACACCCAAGTACCAGCCTTGGCCTGTTCCGGTTCAAAGTCATCGATGCTATAGTATCCGTCCGATACATAGCCCCAGATTTCGTTGAACTTACGTCCTTCGTAGTAATAGTTCAAGTTACCTGATTCATTATTATATTTCGTCACCTTCGACATGTGGTCATACACATTGAAGCCGATGTTGTAATTCCAATCACCTATACGGTCACGCCATGTCACGGCCAATTCCCAACCCTTGGTGGTCATGTCCGCCACGTTTTGTAGAGGAGCACTTGCACCTACCGTTGAAGGAAGTTCCACACCTGCCGAGAGCATGTCCTTGGTGTCACGCTTGTACCAGTCGAACACAGCATTCAAGCGATTACCGAACATATTGAGGTCGAAACCAAGGTCGAGGGTAGTCACGGTTTCCCAAGTATAGTTGGCACGAACCAATCCCGGCACACCAATCACCGTCACCTTATCGCCGCCATCGAGCCATGTGGTGCTCTGTCCGATGCCCATCGCCGCAATGAATCCGTATGGAGCGATTTCCTGATTACCGATGGAACCATAGGATGCACGAAGCTTGAAGTCATCCAACCATTTGCGGCTCCAATCCATGAATTTCTCCTGTCCCAAGCGCCAACCCACTGACACTGACGGGAAGAAACCAAAGCGATTTTCCTTCGGGAACTTGGAAGAACCGTCATAACGCATGTTGGCTGTCAAGAGATACTTATCCGCAAAGCTATAGGTCAGACGACCGAAAGCACCACGGATGGCATATTCTTCATAGCCTTCGCTGATGTTCTTGGTTCCTGTACCACCACCGAAAGAAGGAACGGTAGGAACCGCCTGTTGGTCGATGCTGGTATTCAGATAACCATACCATTCGCTTTCCTGGTTGAAACCTGCCATGACACTTGCCTTGTGCTTGCCCAATTCGAGCTTATAAGTAGAATAGATGTTGAAGGCATTGTAACGCTTCTGCCAGCTATTGATGGTATAAGTATCGATACCACTCATCGGATTCTTCTTTACCGCCAGCTGCACATCGGCATATTCCATCAAGCCTGTATAGTTCTTGTACTTTTCGTTTTCCTGATTGTAGGTATATTCCGCCACGATGTCCCAATTCTTCAATGGCTTGATGATACTCTTAATCTGGATACGAGGGATATTCTTGGTGGTCGATGAAGTAGGCGATACCAAGAATGAGTTCCGTGGAGAGTCGATGATGAGATCATCGCTTCTACCAATGATTTCACCCGGCATATATCCTTCCGGATACCAACTGATAAGACGGGTGGTATACGGGTCGCGGATGGTACTGCTGAGCGCTGACTTCTTCGTATCGGTATAGTACATGGTGATTTCCTGCGTATACCATTTCGTGATGTCCGCCGAAATGAAAGCCGAGAGCGCCTTACGCGTGTACTTATCCTTGTCGGTGTACATCGGACCATTTTCATACGAATAGTTGCCCGACATACGGAAACGCAATCGGTCTGTACCGCCTGCCACACTGATGTTATGATTACTCAAAACACCGGTATCAAGGGCATTGCCTTGCGGGTCACCTTCCTTCAGGTAATATACGGCTCCATCCGAGTGCTTGTAGATACCATTCTCATGCACACCCTGCAAGGAACCAGCCTTGTATTGTTGGAGAAGTTCACGCCATGTGCTGATTTGTCCGTTACCTGCCCAGTATTGCTTCGAATAACCGGCTTCTTCGTAAGCATCGATGTAGTCCATGAGTGAAGCCTGTACGGGACGACCAATGGATTTTTCCCAACCTTGGTTGAAACTGTAATTGAACTGGAAACGAGTATCATTGGCTGGACGCTTGGTAGTCACAAGAATGACACCACCTGCCGCACGGGCACCGTAGATAGCTGCCGATGCCGCATCCTTCAAAACAGATACACTTTCGATATCATCCGGATTCAAGGCGCTGAGGTCGCCTTCCACGTTATCAATCAACACCAATGGAGCACCACCATTAATGGAAATGTCACCACGGATATTGAAGCTCTTGCTCTGACCAGGCGATGAAGCACCACTGACCATCAAACCTGGCATCGCACCTTGGAGAGCTGCCGTAGCATTAATCACCGGACGGTCGCCCAATACTTCGTCCATTTTCACTTGACTAACGGCACCCGTCAAATCGGCTTTCTTCTGCGAACCGAAACCTACCACCACTACTTCGTCCAATGCCTGTGCATCATCCTTCAGCGTGATGTTCAGCGGTTTGCCGTTCCATTTTATTTCTTGTGTCTTATATCCCACAAAGGAAATCACAATCACATCCCCGTTCTTCACATCCGGGAGCGAGAAGTTACCATCGAAATCGGTAATGGTTCCGTTCGTTGTACCCTTCACTACGACCGATGCACCGATGACCGATTCTCCATGAGCATCTTTCACCACACCTGTACAGGCATTGCTCTGTTGGGTGATTCTAACATCGTCAGCAGCCAATGAAGGTGCTGCCAAAGCTGTTCCTGAGAAAACTCCCAGCATGAACAGCATCAT
>JAFTTU010000189.1 GCA_017466635.1 Bacteroides sp. | reverse complement strand
TTCTCCCCTACCGGCGTAGGACAAATGGGCTGACGGTTACGATCGAACAGTTTTGCACCGATTTCTTCTTCCAACTTACCAATCATGGCGCTCAGGGTAGGTTGTGTCACGTTACAAGCATCGGCTGCCCGTCCAAAGTGTCCATGTCGGGCTACAGCCAAGATATATTCCAGTTGTTGCAGAGTCATCTTAAAGGGTTGTTTGAGTTATGTGTTCAAAGGTAATGATTTCCTTTGAAACAAGCAACGGTTACACCAGTCTGTCCAGAAATTTCGTCAAACTATCTTCCTTGTCGATGCCCAACTTCTCTTTCAGGCGGAGTTTCCTCCGGCTCACCGAATTACCGCTGATGCAATAAATCTGCGACAGGTTCTGGAGGCTCATGTGGATTTTCACCAGACAACAGAAGTTGATGTCCTTCTCCGTCAGTGCCGGAAATTCCCGCTTCAACTTTTGTGTGAAGTCCGGATAAGCGCTGTCCAGCATCAGCTGAACGTCTCTCCAGTCCACTTCCGAGAGCAGGATGCGCCCCTCATTGCCTTCCAGTTTCTCCAGCACATGAATGCGTTTCAGCAGTTCCTCCCGCATCAAGGCATTCTTTTCGCGGAGCATCGCCTCCTTCATGCGGAGCGAAGCCAATTCTTCCTGCTGTTTCAATGCCAAGTTCCTCCGATGGAAGAAATGGACCATCCCTGCTCCCACCAGCAGAATGATGAATACCGACAGCCCCAATATCAGGATGATGTGGCGTTGCCTTTCCATCTGGAGCTCGTTCAGCTTGTTTTTCTGTTTCAAGGCAAGGTAGTCGTTCTGGTCCTTCTGAATCAGGATATCCTTGAACAAATCGTTCCGTGTATCTGCCTCCTCCAGCCACTTCCCCATCCTTTCGTAAGCCAGGAGAGCCAAGTGTCTGTCCGGACCATCCGCCACTATCTGATAATGCTTCATGGCCGAATCCGGCTGATGCAGATGCATCCGGATATCCCCTTCTATCAGATTGACAAAAGGCACATCCTCTCGAGTAATCACCTGGCGGAGCTTCTTCAGATAGGCTTGAGCCAACTCGGTATCTTTCACTTGTGCCAACAAGTCCACCATCCGCGAAGCATAGAGGAACACTTCCTTGTCCGTACCCTTTTCCAGGATACGGTAATAATGTGCCAACAATGAATCGGGAGGCAGGCTATCGGTATTCTTCACCTGTCCTTGCACAGTCCCTACCATTGCTCCCAGCATCAGGAGCCAATAGACCAGTCTTTTCATTTTCTTGTCCGATGTTTTCCGTAAATGATGTAATTATTGTCATTCCTGTCGATGGTCGCTTTCAGCTCCAGCAGCCTTTGCTTTCGGGGCGTATCTCCTTCGGGACAATCTTTCAGGAATCCTTCTATCCGTTCCAATAATGCACCGGGCATGATGTTCTCCGTGTAATATCCTCCGAAGTCTGTCAGCCCTTCTATCGGCTCATCGCACATCCAGTCGTTGTAGATGCGGCAGAAACCTCCCTTCAGTGTCTCCTTGTCGATGATGAAATACCGCTCCTGGTCAGACATGTACGAATCTTCCGTCATTTGTTTGGAAGTGGCCACCCTTCCGTAGAAGTACAGAGGCAGTTCCCGATAATTGTGCAGACAGATGGGCTTTTCGCCGAAGTCCAGGGTAAAGTAAGGTACCGGCTCCGCATCCTGCAGGTTCCACAGATAGAGGGTATCCTTTCTCAACTCGAAGAAAGGCGACACATGGAAACTCCATTGCCCTACTTCTTTCCGGAAGACAATTTCATTGCTGAAGTTCGGTTTCAGCTTCAGGTGACGGGGCGGTATACTCATACAGAGGTTTCCCTCCAAGTCCTGCACCCATGCCATGTTCGGCAGATAGCTGAAAGGAAGCGAAAGCACCGCCACCCGGTTCTTTTCCACATCCACTTGGAATACGCCCTTGGGGACATACATCTTCGGATGGGGCAGATGCAAGGGAATGCTCCCTTCGTACTTGCCTTCCAGATTGTAGGACAGGATTTCACGGGTGCTCTGCTGAAGCAGATAGATGCGTCCGTTCTTTTCATCTATCTGAACATCGTATATCCACTTATATTCGCCCGTACCCAGACCGATGTTTCCCACCTTGCACACAAAGGTGCCATCCTTGCGGAAGAGTTTGCAAGGAGTCTTCCAGTTGACTACCAACATGTAATTGTCGGACATACAGACATACCCCGGTTCCACCAAGGCCTCCTCCCGATTTTCCAACCGGACTATCTGTAGCTCTTCCACCAAAGCACTGAGCGGAAGATTCATCGTATCATTCAGCAGGTCGAGACTGGCGATGGTGAGTGGATGCCCGTTCACCGTTTCCATTCTTGCCACTACGGGCATCTCTTTCCATTCCGAATGCCGCTTTCCTGTAGGCGAACAAGCCGTTCCCAGTAGGATTATCTGCAGAAGTATCAGTTTTATGTTTTTCATTCTCACGTACAAATTTCTATATTTCGTCTTATAGGTATGTAATGAACTTACAAAGTTAGCATTTAAATTTAAGTCTTCCAAAAAACGGATATGGACATTTCCGCTTTTTATCGTTTATAACATACTGATAATCAAGGATAGTTAAAATATCCATGTGGACATTTACATGAAGATATTCGATTCCAGAGATATTTCAGACAAGAAAATGCACTTTTCACCGTATAAGAAGACTCATTACCGTTCCATCTTGAAAGACCTTTATCCCAAGAATTCGCTCAAAACTCCTTGCACTCCTGCAACCGGGACTTAATACCTTATGTGTTAGAGCAAATGCGGTGGCAGGAGTGGTGCAACCTTCGTGTCACTCCTGTCACTAGGCGATAGACAAGAGCAGTCTTATCCACATATACATAACCACCATTGATGATGCTTTCAAAATCCTGTATGCCGATAGGGTATTTCATAATCATTCTGCTATTGTTTCTGCAAATTTGCGATATTTTGTGCAGAAAAACAATCATTCGTTACGTTTTGTTATATCCCTCATCGCCTCCAACAAAGCTTCCACTTCTTCCTCCACCATCCCCATGGCGTGGATGTAGTCGCACGCCATTCGGGAGAAGGAGCCGTCGTAGTATTGTAGTAGGAACTCCGATAATTCTTGTTGGAGTTCCTGTTTGTCTTTTCCTTGAAGTTCCATATCTGCCTATACGTTATTTGACGTATATCAATAAGGCCTAACGACTTTTGAATTTACAGATCATCATTACATTATTGTCATTCTCGTCCAACGTTTCTTTTAAACGCAGGACACGTTCACGAACTTCCGTAGTCATTTCATTATTATTAGCCAACGCTTCTTCCAGATGTTCCAATAAAACCAATGGTTCCCAATAATAAACTACATAATCGTCTCTGATATCGTGAAACCAATAATCCACATCAAATTCAATGCCTCCTAAATAATCGTTTACCACACGGATATATTGTCCTTTTCCTGTTTTCTTTTCGACTTGGAAAAGCTTGTATCCGGTTCTGAATTCAGGATTGACCATCGTACCTTTTTTATATGTCTGTTGGTATGTATAGTAATGCAATGGTGTTTCTTTGGAGAATACAATTGTCAACTTATCTGTATACATGTTGGATGTATACACCGGATATAGTTTGTTTGTCTCTACATTGTAATGATAGATAGTATCTTTTCTACAATCGTAATAAGGTATTATCCCACATTGGTAGATTGGACTTCTTGAGTCGATATGGTAAGCCCATACTTCGGAATCATTGCGTGGTACCTGATATTGCGCTGAAGGTATCTTGTTGATTAATCTGCCGGAGAAGTTTTGAACCATACACAGATTCCCAACTTCCGGCAAACTATTATTGCTTCTTTGGTAACTTACATAAGGGGTCTGGAATATAATAATCCTATCCTTATTTTTGTTAAAAAACACTTTACACCGTTCCAAACGATTGCCTTCCGATAAACGAATTGTTTCATTCCCGTAAAATTTGCCGTTGATGTCGTACGAATAGATAACATTTCGATTATTGTTAACCAGATAAATGCGGTTGGTCGGCTCATCAATTTCGACATTCCATACTTGGACGTATTCTCCCGGACCATTTCCTTTACGGCCAATATTCCCCAAAAACTTTCCGTTTTTTCGATTATATAGCTTTACCGGATGATTCACATGATGTATAGCAAAATAGTTATCGCTGACCGCTACTCTGAATATTTTAGTGAATGCTTCCTGTACACTATCCATTCGGACAATCTCCACCGATTCCATCAAATCGGACAGTTTGATTTCATACTCCTTATTGTCCAATGTAGAGACATCGAAAGACAATAGTTCTTCTTCATTGTTCCGAATCTTGTCTTCCTGATTGCTACAACTACTAAGTAATATAACAATGATTAGGTCAATAATATAT
>JAFTTU010000097.1 GCA_017466635.1 Bacteroides sp. | reverse complement strand
TGTAAGCATCTGCAGAGAAGATTGCAACAAGATTCATCGCCATGTGAAATGTCAAAAACAGGATAAGGGCGAGACCGGTAACGCTCATCACCACTTTCCTACCAATAGATGAATTACTTAACCACATAAATGATTGAATTTTAAATTATTTAATTTATTAAACGAATATTTCAGGTTTGAAATGTGTGTTTTCCATGCAAATGTAAATTTAATATTCGGTAAATACAAGCGATTCTGAAAATAATTCTCATTTAGAAAGGCTTCTAACAAAGATTTTCTAACTTTGTAGCCCAAGAAATACACTCTACCATGAAAAAAAGGATTCTAGTATTGCTGATAGGCATCATGACCCTTTGTCAGCTCAATGCCCAGAACTGGGACATCAACACCGTAAAAACTATCAACAACTGGGGAGTTCACGACCTCAGCCGGACGTTGTCGCATAGCGGTATCCTCCTTCCCGTAGGGGTTCCTGCCGCCATGGGTATCTATGCACTCATCCAGAAGGATGAACCGTTGCTGAAGGATGCCATCTACATAGGTACCAGTGTCATCGAGGCAGTGGGCATCACCTATGGACTGAAATATGCGTTCGACCGTCAGCGTCCTTACGTGAAGTATCCCGACAAGATACATCCCATCGATGCCGAAGACAGTCCTTCGTTCCCTTCCGGACATACAGCGGCGGCCTTTTCACTCGCCACTTCGCTTAGCATCACCTATCCCAAGTGGTATGTCATTGCACCGTCTGCCATCTGGGCTTGTGGAGTGGGATTTGCGCGCATCAATCAGGGTGTACATTACCCTAGCGATGTACTGACCGGAGCCGCCATCGGTGTAGGTTGCGCCTTCGTGAATGTGTATGTCAACCGATGGCTGAACAAGTGGTTATTCAAACAATAAAATTCATAGACTATGAGACTAACAGGAAGAAGAGAAAGCTCCCATGTAGACGACCGTCGCCGTAGTGGTGGAGGGAAGAAAGCCGGCATGGGTATCGGTGGCTTGGTGGTTGCAGCATTGGTCATTTGGCTGATGGGCGGCAATCCGTTGAGTGTGTTGACACAAGCCGATTTGGGCAGTATGCTCACCGAGCAAAGCGGAGGTACATACGAACCTACCGCCGAAGAAGAAGCATTGGCAAAGTTCTCCAGCCAGATATTGGCAGGAACCGAAGACGTATGGACACAGGAGTTCAGGAAAATGGGCAAGACTTACCAACCTCCCCGGTTGGTTTTGTTTACGGGCAGTGTACAAAGCGGTTGTGGAGGTGCTACCGCATCGACAGGTCCTTTCTATTGTTCTGCCGACCAAAGCGTATACATCGACTTGTCCTTCTTTACCCAGATGAAGAAACAATTGGGTGCCGATGGTGATTTTGCGTATGCTTACGTCATTGCCCACGAAGTAGGACACCATGTACAATATTTATTAGGTATATTGGACAGCGCCCATCAGCAGATGAGCCGCGTCAGCGAGAAAGAAAGCAACCGCATCAGTGTCCGTCTGGAATTGCAAGCCGATTTCTTTGCCGGCATCTGGGCATACCACGACAACCGGATGTTCAACTCCCTGGAAGACGGTGACATCGAAGAGGGCCTCAACGTAGCATCGAAGATTGGCGATGATTACTTGCAGAAGCAAGCCCAAGGCTATACCGTTCCCGATGCCTTCAACCACGGTACTTCCGCCCAGCGTGTCCGTTGGCTCCGCAAAGGCTTGAATAGTGGAAACCTGAATGATGGAGATACTTTCAGTCCGGCTTATAGTGAGTTATAGGATAAGCTTCATTTTCAGAAAACTTCTTCAGGAACTTCATTTGCATTGTCTCTCAGTGCGTTGCAATGAAGTTCCCGTCTGAAGTTCCTTGAATTGTTGGATATTCTATCAGTTTGTATCTCTCATTTGTCGAACGTGATTCTTCACCTCTCGAAGACAAGTCCGTCTTACCGGCTCTGGTCAATGCGGCATGAAGTAACACCTCACGCTCGTCACCCAAAGGATAAGTCTCGAACGGTGCATCGACTATTTTGAAATCGGGCGAAAGACCCTGGCTGAGGTCTGGCCGGATACCAGTCTTGTCGGTGAAATAATCGTTGATGACGTACATGCCCCAATCGGCAACGTATGTCTTCCAGTCGGCCAAGTCGGGATGCTCGGCATAGAAGTCACGACCTTCTTCCCGATAGGTATCCACCAGACTTTGATACCAGTCAGCAGCCAAGAGGTTATACCCTCCACAATACTTTCCACGGGTCGTTTCTCCGATGATTTCGATGTCCAAGTAAGGTCTCAAGCCTATCAGAATCGCTTCGGATGCCGAGGCTGTTTTTCCCGAAACCAAGGCATAGAGCTTGATGATTCCTATATTCGCATCCGATACATCATAATCATATTTCTTTCCGTCTATCGTCCATTCCAATTGAGATTGAAGAAGTTGTTCCAAGGGTTCTCCCTTTTGCCGTAATTCTTCCTCATAGTCCTTGTTGTGAACTCTTTGCAGATATACGTCATTACGGGCAACATTTTCTTCCGGCGCCAACATGGAGGCCAACAATTGATGCACTTTGCTATTGCCTCCCGAATTATACCGCAAGTCCAGAATCAACTCGCTGACTCCCTCGTTCTTGAAGCGCTTGCAGACGCTGATGAGTTTCTCGCACGACAGGACATTGAACTTGCTATAGAACAAATAGCCCACTTTCTTATTCTCCCACCGGTAGATGGAATCGAGCACGACGGGGTCTTCGTACATGCTTACGGCCTGCATCTTCACGACTTTCTGACTGCTCTGAGTCTGCACCACCAGTTCCACCGAAGACAATGTGGAGAGTTGCTGATAATTGTCAATCGTTATAGGTTCATTGTTCAATCCTACGATAAGGTTCCCTCTTTTCAATCCCGCATTTGCTGCTGGACTTCCCGGATAAACAAGGGTAGTGACAAACATGAGTTGCTTGGACGAACCTGCTTGATAGAGGGCATATTCGAAGCCGTAAGTCGTTACGATGTTTGCGGTCTCTTCGCTATAGTTGTCGAAAAGTCGTGTCCATCGGTCCACATCCTTTCCGTTTTCCTTATAACGTATTTTAAGCACTTTTGCTTTCGGTTCAGACCATTCCCAGTCCCAAGCGTCCAAGTCCTTGGCTATTTCGTCTTTCCACAGATAATACTTACTCATGGCCCCATGAGCGAAAGCGTTGACGTACTTCCATGCTGCATATTCATCCTTCACTTCTTGTTCGTTAGGAGTGTCGTCGGAACATCCGATAAATACAAGAGCAAATAGAATGCCAATCAATCCCATTCGTTTCATAGTTGTCATTTTTAAGATTTACTCTGCTAAAATAATTAAATGATTCAATTATAACGACATTTTACTTTAATATTAACTTTTTTTTCAGGAAATACATTATAAAATGACACACATACAGAAGCAAAGTCATATACTCCCTGAAGCAAACCCGGAAAGACTTACTCACATAAGTAAATCCGTGTCACGGATTATGTAATCTGCGTCACGGATTATACGATTTCAGACACGGACTATACAATCTGTGACACGGATTTACTTATGGATAAGGCTCTTCAGAAATATGCTTCTATGCTGAAAGGGGTATGAATACAAGATTATTGCTTTTTGCCGATGGAAAACCAAATAATTGAGAATTGGTACATAAAAAAGAGGAACTTCAGACAGGAACTTCATTTTAATCGCCTCATCTTCAGGAAGTCTGAACTTCCTGAAGAACTGAAGGCGATTTTTTATCATTTGATAGAAAGAACAGCAGCAAAGCCACCATTACGAGCCATCTTCACACGGATGGTCTGTCCTTTCTTCACTTCTTGTTCACGTTTCATATAGTGCATCGCCTGCTTGTTGGCATTCACACCGTCTTCATAAGAAACCATCTTCC